>JBDRIY010000057.1:0-4157 GCA_043815445.1 Candidatus Omnitrophota bacterium | reverse complement strand
GTCAACAATAAAGCCACTTCTTCCTAAAACAACTTTATTGTTAGGTGTTTTGAGCTGAAAGTTATATATACTTTTCAACAATTGAACCTGAGCTTCGTCCAATGCCTGAATTTCACTTTTAAATTTCTCTTCCAACGCTTCTAAGCGTTCAGCCTTAAGCTGAAGCTCTTTCAATTCTGCATTATGCATAGTATGGAAAAACTTCATCCCTATCATAAATGCCGCAACTATTAATACATAAAATATAGGTTCTTTCAACAATAGGCTTATCTTGTCGAAATATTTAACAAAAAAGGCATACATTGTGTCTAACCATCCTTTATGAGATTGCTTCGGCCGCATCTGGCGACCTTGTAATGACAGCCTGGATTCCCGCTTTCGCGGGAATGACAAATATGTAAGCAATGTTGATGTTAGCAACATTGGGGTATGCTGGCTCCCCGGGTAGGGCTCGAACCTACGACCTATTGGTTAACAGCCAACCGCTCTACCAATTGAGCTACCAGGGAACATATTTTTAAAAGATGTTAAATTATAACTTATTTATCTCTATACGTCAATCTTCGTTTTTCTTCATCATTATTAGGATCAGTTGAAAAATTATTACATATTTTACTTTGAGTTTCAGGCACTCCATACCCTCTCCATACCCTCCCCACTATTTTATTTTATTTTTTAATATTTATGATAAGATATTGAGAAATGAAAAGTTATAAATTGGAATCTTTTTCTAATGATACAGTTACTGATTACCGCAAGAATCTCAATCCCCAACAGTTTAAGGTAGTAGAAGAAGCTGACGGAGCCTCTTTGGTTTTAGCCGGGGCTGGAAGCGGGAAAACTAGAGTTTTGATTTATAGGCTAGCTTACCTTTTAGAAAAAGGGGTGCCTACTCAAAATATACTTTTAGTAACCTTTACCAACCGAGCGGCTAACGAAATGACTAACCGAGCTGAGGTTTTGCTGAAATCAAGCCTTTCCGGGCTTTGGGCCGGAACATTCCACCATATCGGCAATGTTACTTTAAGAAAAGAAGCTCAAACACTAGGCTATTCTCCTAATTTCACTATTGCGGACAAAGAAGATGCTAAGGATTTACTTGAAGACTGCCTTGAAGATTTAGGCTTATACAAAAAGCAAAAAATGTTCCCCAAGAAAGATGTTATTTATTCTGTTTATAATTTATCTTCAAATACCCTCAAAAGTATTGATGATACCATTGCTGTTTTTTTCCCTCATATTGAAGAATATACTTCTGAGATAAGAAATATCCTCAGGCTTTACCAAAAGAAAAAACAAGCCGCTAATGTTATGGACTTTTGCGATTTGCTTACTAACTGGCTAAAAGCCTTACAACACGGCCCGATATGCGAAAAATACTCAAGAGCTTTTCAGCATATATTGGTTGATGAGTATCAAGACACTAATAAACTTCAGTTTGAAATTCTAAAACTTCTCTCCTCTTACCATAACAATATTTTAGTGGTTGGCGATGATGCTCAGTCAATATACTCTTTCAGGGCCGCGGATATAAACAATATTCTAAATTTTCCTAAAATCTTTAAAGGAGCTAAAATCTTTAAACTGGAGACTAACTACCGCTCCAGCCCTCAGGTTCTTTCTCTGGCTAATGAAATTATAAAACGCAATATCAATCAATTTCCTAAAACTCTACAAGCTGTAAAAACTGAGGCAGATATGCCTTGCGTAGTAGAGACAAAAGACGTTTATCAGCAAGCTAAGTTTATCGGACAAAAGGTCATTGAACTCAACCATGAAGGTATTCCTTTGAATGAGATAGCTGTGCTTTTACGCTCCCGATTTCAGGCTTTAGAGCTAGAAATGGAGCTGTTAAAAAGAAGTATTCCCTATGTTGTCCGAGGAGGCCAAAAGTTTTTTGAACAAGCGCATATAAAGGATACTCTTTCTTACCTTAAAATAATACTTAACCCTCAAGACGAGATTTCTTTCAAGAGAGCGGTTTGCCTTCATAAAGGAATTGGCAGGGGTTTTGCTTACAAAATATGGGATAAATTGGCTAAAGAAAAAAAGAGTTTAGAAGAAATAGGAAAAAGCCTGCCTAAAAAACCGGTTGAAGGCTTTAAAGAATTCCGTTTTCTATTTGAAGCTATAGAAAATATCATCAACCCTAAAGATGCCTTAAAAGAAATTTTAAAAACTTATAAAGATTATTGTTATGTTTCTTTTGACAATGCTGATGAAAGAATTCTTGATTTAGAAGAACTGGCAAAGATGTCCGCGAACTATTCAAACATAAAACAATTCCTGCTGGATTTGGGCTCTTATGAAGAATTTAAAGGTGAAACTCGAATGGACAGTGCTCAAAGAGATGAAGTCTTAGTTCTTTCCACAATTCATCAGGCAAAAGGCTTAGAATGGGAAGCGGTTTTTATTATCGGCTTTTGTGAGCATGACTTCCCTCATCCTAAAGCTCTTATCTCAAAAGAATCTTTAGAGGAAGAAAGAAGACTGTTTTACGTTGCTACAACCAGAGCAAAAACTATCCTCTATATAACCTACCCGCAAATAAAATATACCTTTAAAAACGGGCTTGTTGTCAGCCAGCCATCAATGTTTCTTTATGAACTATCTAAAAGCAATTATGAAGAGATGACTATAGAAGACAGTTTCTGATGAAAACGAATTTTAAATTACTAATTTCTAATCAAATCCCAAAAATTTTAAATCCGAAATCCGAAACAAACCAAGAAAAATTCGAAACTCAAATGTTGAAACAATATCAAAATGCTAATGATCAAAATTTGAAACAAGATTTAATGTTTTCTTTATTTTGAATTTCGAATTTGTTTCGGATTTCGATATTCGAATTTATTATCCTTTAGGTCAACTAGAGCGATTAGGTTAATTAGAAATTTATATACAGCTATAATATGAAAACTCTTATCACCGCCCTAAAAAATAAAAATCTAACCTTAGCAATAGCAGAATCCTGTACTGCCGGCTATGTTTCTTATCTTTTGACTAAAACTCCCGGGGCTTCAAAAGTCTTTAAGGGCGGAGTTATTGTTTACTCTTTAGAATCAAAAAACAAATTTTTCAAAATCCCCTACTCCATTTTAAACAAAACTCAAGGTGTATCAAAGGAAGTAGCTTTAACCCTGGCAAAAGGTATAAGGAAACAGCTAAAAACTGATATAGGCGCGGCAGTCGTCGGCTTTGCCGGCCCTGAGGACAAAAAAACAGGCACTGTTTTTATATCCATGGTAACAAAAAATAAAGTCCTTTCCAGAAAACTACTCCTCAAGGGCACCCGCGACAAAATACGCAAGCAAGCCAGCCATGCTTTAATAGGCTTAGTTTATAAAGAATTGCTTCAATGAGAGTATTCATCGCGATAACCTTACCCATAGGTATAAAAAAGAAAATTGAGAAAGCTGAAGCTTCTTTTAAAGAATGCGGGCTGGATGCTATATGGGTTAAGGCTGAGAATATTCATCTTACTTTTAAATTCTTAGGAAACGTTGACGAAAAAAACATTCCTTCAATGAAAAAAGAAATTGAAGAAACCGCCTCTCAATTCAATTCGTTAACGCTTAATTTAGAGAATTTTGGATTTTTTCCCAGTGAAAAAAGGCCGAGGGTGTTTTTTGTAAGCACTGATAAGGAAGAAATTTTGAAGAAAATTTCTCAGGAATTAGAAAATAGGCTTGGAAAAATCGGTTTTGAAAAAGAAGACAGGTTTAAATCCCATATTACTTTAGCCCGGCTAAAAAGCCCAAAAAATATTGACTGCCTTATAAAAAAAATCAAAAACACAAAGATAGAAGCAAACTTCCCTGTCCAAGAAATAACCCTCTACAAAAGCACCCTCACCTCCTCCGGCCCTATTTATAATAAAATTCTTACAGCGGGATTACGCTAAACAGATCAAACGCAAGATTAGCAGGTGGCTTAGGTTGTTTTCCGCAGAACGTTTTTAGCCTGAACGGGCATGGATTTTTTGCCGAAGGCAAAAAAGAGTGAAGGCTAAAATCGGTTCTTTCTTAGTTAAGTTGAAATCTCCTAGGATTTAGATACCCACAATGCTGATGGATTTTAAGTTTAAAATAATCAATATCTTTATACCCATAAGCCATCCGTTTTAAACGTTTAATTTTATTATTGAATCCTTCGGA
>JBDRIY010000056.1:0-40303 GCA_043815445.1 Candidatus Omnitrophota bacterium | reverse complement strand
GAAATTATTCCGGTAATAAAAGTTGACGGAAGAGAAATAGGAGATGTCAAGTTAGGCCGAATTACTAAAATTATAATGAGTGAATTTAAAAAGGTTACTAAGACGGCGGGGGTGAGCTATAGTTTAATATAGGGCGTACTTCGTATGTCGTACTTTGTATGCCGTATGGCGTCGACATGCGACATGCGACATGCGACATACGCGATACGGTGCTTGTTTTTGGAACTAAATTCAGTTATAATTAAAATAGTATTTATCTAAACAAAACGTAAGGAGGCAATATGTTTAATCGTTTTACAGAAAGGGCAAGAAAGGCTTTAGTATTAGCAAAAGAAGAAGCCCGCAGATTTAATCATGATTATATCGGTACCGAGCATATACTTTTGGGTTTGATTCGGGAAGGTGAAGGGGTGGCTTGCGCGGTTTTGCAAAATTTGGGAGTAGATTTAGAGCGCTTGAGAATAGAAGTCGAAAAGTTAGTAGCCACGGGAAGCTCATCTTCAGTTTTAGGGGATATTCCTTTTACTCCCCGAGCAAAAAAAGCTTTAGAACTTTCGGCTGAAGAAGCCCGAGTGCTTGGCCATAATTATATTGGTACTGAACACATACTCTTGGGTTTACTTCGCGAGGAAGAGGGAATAGCTTCACAGGTTCTTTTTTCTTTAGGAGTAGATTTAAAAAAAGTAAAAACTGAAGTTTCCGCTCTTTTGGGAGGTACGTCCCATGCTCACGCGGCTGCCGGAGTTCCAGCGTCTTCTAAAACTCCGGCTCTTGATTCTTTTGGCCGAGATTTAACTAAGTTGACCAAAGAAGGCAAGCTTGATCCTGTTATAGGAAGAAAAAATGAAATTGAAAGGGTTATTCAGATTCTTTCCCGCCGGACTAAAAATAATCCTGTTTTGTTGGGAGAAGCTGGAGTAGGGAAAACCGCTATAGTTGAAGGCTTAGCCCAAGATATTATTAAAGGAGATGTACCTGAAGTCATAAGAGGCAAAAGAATAGTTGTTTTGGACTTAGCTTTAATGATTGCCGGAACAAAGTATCGCGGCCAATTTGAAGAAAGAATAAAAGCGGTTATGGAAGAGATAAAACGCTCTAAAGAGGTTATTATTTTCATAGATGAATTACATACTTTAGTGGGGGCAGGCGCGGCAGAAGGAGCAATCGACGCTGCCAATATTTTAAAGCCGGCGTTATCCCGAGGAGAAATTCAATGTATAGGGGCGACGACTCTTGATGAGTATCGTAAGCATATCGAGAAGGACTCGGCTTTGGAAAGAAGGTTTCAGTCTATATTTGTTGAGCCTAGCTCGGTTGAAGAAACTATTAAAATTTTAGAAGGTTTAAGGGATAAATATGAAGCCCATCATAGAGTTAAATTTCTTGATGAAGCTTTAACTGCTTCAGCAAAACTTTCTGAACGGTATATTTCCGGAAGGTTTCTTCCTGATAAGGCTATAGATTTGATTGACGAAGCTGGAGCGCGTTCACGTTTGACAATTTTAACCGCGCCAAAAGAGATAAAAGAATTGGAAGAGAAACTCTCTGATATTACCACTGAAAAAGAAGCATTAATAAAACAGCAGGATTTTGAAAGGGCGGCCAGTTTACGCGATGAAGAAAAAACTCTTCGGGTTAGGCTAGATGGTTTACGAAGAGAGTGGAGAAAAAAAAGAGATCAAATAACTCCTGAAGTTGGCGAAGAGGAAATAGCTCAGCTGGTTTCTCAAATTACAGGAGTCCCGATTTATCGGCTCGAAGAAAAAGAATCGGAAAACCTTTTAAAAATAGAAGAGGATTTGGATAAACGGGTTATTGGCCAGAGCGAAGCAATTGAGGCTATCGCCCGTTCGGTTCGAAGGGCTCGAGCCGGGATAAAAGAGCCTCGCCGGCCAATAGGCTCATTTATGTTTTTAGGCCCGACTGGTGTGGGAAAAACCTTATTGGCTAGGGCTTTAGCAGAATTTATGTTTGGCAATGAAGAAGCTTTAATACAACTGGATATGAGCGAATATATGGAAAAGTTTAATATTTCCCGCTTGGTTGGGGCTCCTCCGGGATATGTTGGTTATGAAGAAGGAGGACAGCTCACTGAAAGAGTCCGCAGAAGGCCTTATTCAGTAGTGCTTTTGGATGAAATTGAAAAGGCTCATCCTGATGTTTTTAACCTGCTTCTTCAGATTTTAGAAGAAGGAAGGCTTACTGACAGTTACGGCAGAAGAGTTGATTTTAGAAATATAATCCTGATAATGACTTCTAATGTGGGAGCGGACATTATTAGGAAGAGGGGCTCTTTGGGTTTTAAAGCTGTCAGCGAGGATATAAGTTATGATGATATGAAAAGTTTATTGCTCGAAGAGGTTAAAAAAGCCTTTAAACCTGAGTTTGTAAACCGCTTGGACGAGATAACAGTTTTTAAGCCTTTAGGTAAAAAAGATTTAGAAAAGATTATTGATATAGAAATCTCTTATGTAAATTCCCGTTTAAAGGATCAGGGGCTGGAAGTAGTATTGACTCCAAAAGCAAAAGATTTTTTTGTAGAAAAAGGTTTTGACCCGGTTTTTGGCGCAAGGCCGCTTAAAAGAGTTATACAGAGATTCCTAGAAGACCCTTTAGCTGAGGATATAATTAAAGGGACATTTGTTCAAAAGGGAAAAAAGAATGAATCTTTAGTAAAGATAAAAGCAATCCGTAAAGGGGAGATATTAAAATTTGAATGAAAAAAATAATTTTTATTCTTTTTTTGTTTCTTTTTTGTTTGTCCGGCAGGAGAGGGTTTTGTTTTCCGCAGGGTTGTATAGAGGTTGATTTAAACAGCAATAAGGCTAAAATTACTAATTTTTATTTTGGCGGCTGTGAGGTTGAGGGAAATTTTTCTTTTGCTTTAAGCAATGAAGACGGTTCTTTGAAATTTGATTTGGAAGGCAAAAATATTAGCTTTGAAAATAAAGATTTTTCCGAGCTAAAGATGGAGTTGGTTAAAATAGGAGATATTATTTTTATAAATAATCTTTCTTTAGAAAGATTAACCTTGTCAGATAGTGAATATCTAACAAGGTTCACGGTAAAAGGGTCAGCAGATTTAGAAAAGAACCAATTGTCCTTAGATATAAACGGCAGCTGGCAAGAAGATTCAAAAGCCTTGGCAGGTTTAATGAAATTGAAGTTGAAAATGTGGGGAGCCTTAGACAGTCTCGCTGCTACAGGATCTCTGGTTGTGGAAGACGGCCGATATGAAGGCAATGAATTTAGTAAGCTTAATATAGATTTTCTAGGTAAGCCGCCTTTGCTTAACATCACTGGTTCGGAAGTAACCCTTAAAAACGGAAATGTTTTAGAAATGGCGGGAGTATTAGATTTAAGAAGTTCTTCCAAGCTTATTCCTAATGTTGAGTTTATTGTTCAAAAAGCCTTTATTGATGATTGGCAGATATTTTCTAAATACGATGAGAGCGTAGGTTTAAAGAAAGATATAGATGATAAGCTGAATGTATGTTTGAACACAGGCAAAAAAGAAAATGATCTATCGGAAGGCCCTGAGACTGAGCTGACATATAGCTGGCATAACGGTAAATTTTTAAAATTGAAAAAAGAAGATGGTAAAACTATTGTAGGCCTTGAACAGAGAAAGGATTTCTAATGAGAAATTTAGTTAAAGGAATAGGAGATTTATGCAATTATGCCGGAAGCATGAGCTTTTTTATAAAAGATGTTTTTTGGTGGATGTTCACTAAAAAAAGAAATATTAAATCTTTGATTAGAGAAGTAGTTTTTATCGGTATAGATAGTTTTCCCTTAGTATCTTTAATCGCTTTTTTTATAGGGATGATTATCGCTTTTCAAACAGCTTATCAGCTTAAA
The DNA here is from genome assembly GCA_043815445.1 of Candidatus Omnitrophota bacterium. Lineage (GTDB taxonomy): Bacteria > Omnitrophota > Gorgyraeia > Duberdicusellales > 4484-171 > JBDRIY01. The sequence goes on along the minus strand of JBDRIY010000056.1, from coordinate 36,442 downwards.
GAATTTAGTTCGGAAATTCATTTGGCTTCTTTGGTAGCTTTGTCTATAGTTAGAGAATTAGGGCCGGTTATAGGGGCTTTGATCGTCGCGGCAAGAAGCGGAGCGTCCATTACCGCGGGGATTGGTTCTATGAAAATAAGTGAGCAGACCGATGCTTTGGAGGCTTTTGGTATCTCGCCTATAAATTATCTTGTGGTTCCTAAGTTTATTTCTTTAATTATTTGTATGCCGATTCTAGTTATTTACGCTGACTTTTTAGGAATTATAGGAGGGTATGTTATAGGTTCGCTTAAATTCGCTATTCCTTCAGGGCTTTATTTTAGGATGACTTTTGATGCTTTGGTTTTTAAAGATATTGCCAGCGGCCTTATAAAGAGTTTAGCTTTCGGCGGTATTATTGCTTTTATTTCCTGTTATGAGGGGCTTAGGCCCTTATCCTCTATTGATGTGTCTAGAGCCGTGACATATTCGATAGTTCGTTCATTTGTGTTAATAGTTATTGTGGACTGTATCCTAACGGCTCTTTTTTATTTTACTTGGATGTGAGTTCTCGATACTCGATGCTCGATACTCGATACTCGATGCTTGATACTGGATGCTGGATTAGGGCGTCTTAAATGCAAAAAAAAGGTTATATAAGGAAAGATATGAAAAAAAATATGGTTGAAGTTAAGAATATTTTTAGGTCATTTGATGATAAACAGGTTTTAAAAGGCGTTAATTTTACCATAGGCGCCGGAGAAACTTTTTTAATTATTGGAAGAAGCGGCGCGGGTAAAACAGTTCTTTTAAAAAATATTATTGGCTTGCTTCGGCCGGATTCGGGAAGTATTAATATTGACGGCACAGATATTACTCAGTTAAACGAGAAAGATTTAGAAATGGTCCGGCTGCAATTTGGGTTAGTTTTTCAAAGTAGTGCTCTTTTTGATTTTTTGACTGTGGAAGAAAATGTAGGTTTTTTTCTTTATCAGCATACAAAGATGAATAAACAGGAAATAGGAAAAAAAGTAAAAGAAACTTTAGCTTTGGTTGGTTTGAGAGGAATAGAGGATTTACATCCTCATGAACTAAGCGGAGGAATGAAAAAACGGGTAGCCATAGCAAGAGCGGTTATTTATAACCCTAAAATTATAATTTATGATGAGCCCACAACCGGTATTGACCCTATTTCCGTGGATAAGATAGTTTCTTTGATCGAAGACCTTCACCATAGGCTAGCTATCACTTCTTTAGTAGTAACCCACGATTTAGATGTAGGTTTAAAAATTGCCGATAGGCTCGCGTTTTTATTAGGAGGCAAAGTTATTTTTGAGGGTGATAAAAAAGATTTAGAAAAAAACAAGGATCAAAGGCTTCTTCAGTTTTTAAAAGGTTCATCCGGCGGGCCGATAAAGGAAATGGAAGTATAATACGACTATTAATTTATAATGAAATTTCAAATAACAAATTCCAAATCACAAATAAATTCCAATTACCAAAATTCCAATGACCGAAACAAGAAATTCTTCGTTTGGAATTTGATGCTTGGAATTTGGAATTTTAAAAATAGGGGGTATAAATGATTAAAAATATATGGGAAAAGAAGCAGAGCCTGATGTACATAAAAATAGGCAGTTTTTTTATAATTGGTTTCTTCTTGTTTTTTGTTACGCTCTTGTCTATAAGAGAAGTCAGCTTTTTTGAGGGAAGCTATAATATCATTGTGAAGTTTGAGTTCGTTGAAGGGCTGCGCTCTTCTTCGCCAGTGCGTTTTTGCGGAGTGGACGTAGGAGAAATAAAGAAAGTTTCAGTTATAGAAGAAAAGAATGAGCCTTGGGTTTATGTGCATGCCAAAATTGAAAATGGAATTCAGATTCCTAAAGGTTCTTATTTTTTTGTTAATAGTTTAAGCTTATTTGGTGAAAAGTATTTAGAGATTACTCCTTCGGGAAAAGTAACAACTTATATAAATAAAGGCGATATTGTAGAGGGGATTTCTCCGATACCTTTATTTAGCGTTTTTTCTACTTTTACTAAAACTATGGAAGAGGTCCAAATGTTTGTTGAGGAAGGAAAACTTAAGAATTCTTTGGAAAACATTTTTAAAAACACAGAGAATCTGACTAGTGAATTGCAAGGGCTGATTGAAGATATGAAGAACAAAAAAGGAACAGTGGGCAAGCTTCTTTATGATGATTCTTTATATAAAACAACTGAAGAATTCATAGCTGATTTAAAAGCGCATCCTTGGAAGCTGCTGCATAAACCTAAAGCAACTGAGAGGAACCGTAAATAATAACCAATAACCAAGATACAATAATCAAATAATAACCAAACACCAATAACCAAAAAATACATACAGCAAAACTGTTTGATTATTGAATATTGGTGATTGGAATTTGTTTGTATCTTGTATCTTGGTTATTGGTTATTTTTAATTATGTTTAATTGTTCAAACTGCGGATATAAATCAATAAAATGGATGGGAAAGTGTTCTGCTTGCGGAGGCTGGGAAACTTTTTCTCAAGAAGAAGAACTTCAAGATAAGCTTTCAGCTAGGCCGAGGATTAAAACCCAGCCGCGGCTTTTAAAAGAAATTGATAAAGTTAAAATTGATAGAATTTCTACTTCTTTAGAAGAATTTGACCGTATTTTAGGAGGAGGTATTGTTGAAGGAGAAGTAGTCCTTGTGGGCGGGGCTCCGGGCGTAGGAAAATCTACGCTTCTTTTAGAAGTTAGCTCAAAACTTTCATTAAAAGGGAAAACTCTTTATGTCAGCGCTGAGGAATCACCGGCTCAGGTAGCTTTGCGCGGGCGCAGGTTGGCGGCTCAAGGGCTTAATGATGTTTATGTGGTTGGCCAAGACTGCCTTGAAGATATTTTAGAATACATAAAGAATGACGGGTTTAAATTTATAGTAATAGATTCTGTTCAGGTGATTTATTCTTTAACCTGCGAAGGAGCTAAAGGAAGTATTTCTCAAATTAGAGGCTGTGTAGATTATCTTACTCAAATTGCTAAGTCAACCGGAGTAGCAGTTTTTGTGGTTGGACATATAACCAAAGACGGAGCTATCGCCGGGCCTAAGCTTCTTGAACATATTGTTGATTGTGTTCTCTATTTTGAGGGAGAGCCTCTTTCAAATTATCGGGTTTTAAGGTCTACTAAAAATAGATTTGGGCCTACCGGAGATATAGCTGTTTTTGAAATGAAGTCGCAAGGCCTGGTGGAAGTCAAAAAGATAGCTGACCTTTTTCTTCCTCATAAAGGCCAGTCTTTTCCCGGAAGTAGTGTTATTTGTGCTATTGAAGGTTTGCGGCCAATACTTATTGAGCTGCAATCTTTAGTAAGCAAAGCTGGTTTTGGCTTGGCTAAACGCCGAAGTTTAGGCTTTGATTTTAACCGTTTTTCTTTACTTATAGCTATAATTGAAAAAAGATTAAAAATTTCCTTATCTAATCAGGATGTTTTTTTGAATGTTGCCGGAGGCCTTAAGATAAATGACCCGGCAGCGGATTTAGGGGCAGTTATGGCGATTATCTCCAGCTTTAAGGACAAAGAAGTATCTTTAGACACTGTTTTTATCGCTGAAATCGGTTTGGCAGGAGAGTTACGCAGGATTAATAATATAAATTTAAGGTTAAAAGAAGTTGAACGGGCTAATTTTAAACATTGTATTATTCCCGAAGTTAATTTAAAAGAAGTAGATAAAAAGTTTAGTTTTGATATTAAGGGATTTATGACATTGAAGGAAGTTGTTGAAAACAAATCCGAAACACGAAATCCGAAATTCGAAACATCCGCCTAAAGCGGACGAATGTTCAAATTTTCCCGCCACGGCGGACAGGCAAAACGGGAAATATTGTTTCGGTCATTTGAATTTTGGCCATTCGGATTTGTCCTTCGACGGAGTTTACCCTGAGTATTCCCGAAGGGCTCAGGATGGTGAGCCTGTCGAACCATTTCAGATTTCGATATTCTTATTTCGGATTTATTCATTGATATTCTTATTTCAGATTTAAATAAAAAGGGGGTTTTTATGTTAGGTTTATTTTTTTTAAGAGGGTTTTTTGTTCTTATCTTTACGGGGATAGGTTATTCTTTGGAAACAAACTATCCGGTTTTATTTGCCGCTATGGGGTTAATTATTGGATTAAGCCTTGTTGTCTTCGAAATTTCCGCCCGGCAGGTTTCTTTAAAGGGTTTGTCCAGTGCTGTTTTTGGAGTACTTTTAGGCCTTGCTCTTACATGGATGTTTTCTCATGCTATTGATCAGTTTTCTTTAGCTAAAGAGTTCTCGCAGGCAATAGTTGATAATATTAAATTATTCGTTACTTTTGTTTTCGTTTATTTAGGGCTTACTTTAGGGATTAAGGGCAAAGATGAATTCAGCTTGGTTATACCTTATGTTAAATTTAAGCGCCAGGGTATACGCGAGGAAGCGGTTATCGTAGATACTAGCAGTATTATTGACGGAAGAATTTTAGATATTGTTAAAACGAAATTTATAGAAGCTAAGTTTATTGTTCCCCGTTTTGTGCTTAATGAATTACGCGCTTTGGCAGATTCAACTGACCATATGAAGCGTCAAAAAGGCAAACGCGGTATAGAGATTCTTCATTCTTTAAAAAAGGAACAGAACACTGAAGTAGAAATATATGACCGGAATGTTGAAGGTGTAAAAAGTGTTGATGAGAAAATTATAAGGTTGGCTCAAGAATTAGATTCAAAAGTTTTAACTACTGATTATAATTTAAATCGTATTGCTCAACTTCAGGGAGTTGTAGTTTTAAATGTTAACGACTTGGCTAACGCTTTGAAATCAACTCTTGTCACCAGTCAGAGGCTATCTTTAAAACTTATTAAAGAGGGTAAAGAGCAGAATCAGGCTATAGGCTATTTAGAAGATGGAACTATGGTAGTAGTTGAGGCGGCTAAAAAGTTTATTGGCAAGACAGTGAATATTGAAGTGACTTCTGTCCTTCAAAGCCCAAGCGGAAGAATTATTTTTACGAAGTTAATTTAAACACGGATTAACACGGATGGGAAAACACGGATGTTAATTCTTTATCCGTGTGAATCTGTCTTTAATCCGTTCAATCCGTGTCTAAGCGGAGCGGTATGAATGTTGGTGTAGTAATTGTTTGCGCGGGAAAAGGCAAGAGATTAGGCAAAGTTGATAAAGCAGTCTTAAGAATAAAAGGTAAGCCTCTTTTTTTCCATACTTATTACGCCTTTAAAGAAATAAGCGAAATAAAGCAAATTGTCCTTGTCTTAAGAAAAAAGCATTTTGAATTAGCAAAAAAACTGATTAAAGACAAGAGAGTAGTATTAGTTGAAGGAGGTAGAAAAAGGGAAGATTCAGTGCATAACGGCCTTTTGAGTTTAGAAAAGAAGATAAATTATGTTCTTATCCACGATGGCGCAAGGCCGTTTGTTAGTAGAGACATAATTAAGCGAGTTCTGAAACAGTTAAAAAAATATCCCGCTGTTATTTGCGCTCTTAAGGCCAAAGACACTTTAAAGAAAGCCGACAAAAAGAAGTTTGTTGAAAGAACTTTAAATAGAGACAATATTTTCCTTGTTCAAACTCCTCAAGGGTTTAAAAAAAGCTTAATTTTAAGGGCGTATAAAACAAAGACAAAAACTGATTTCTTTGATGATGCTCAGGTTTTAGAATCAATAGGCCGGAAGGTAAAAATTGTAGAAGGCGATAGTTCAAATATTAAAATTACTTATCCTAAAGATATTATTTTAGCTAAGGCAATGAATGAAAGATTATAAAGTTGGTTTAGGGTTTGATGTTCATTGTTTTTCAAAAACTAAAAAAGATTTAGTTTTGGGAGGAGTTGTAATTCCCGCTCCTTTTAGTTTAAAAGCAGTTTCGGATGGAGATGTAGTTTTGCACGCTTTGAGCGATGCTTTATGCGGGGCAGCAGGGCTAGGAGATATCGGAGATTATTTCTCCCCCCAATCTAAAAAGTCAAAGAATATAGACAGTAAAAAAATCATTAAGTTTATTTTAAGCAAGATAAAAAATAAGTTTAAGATTTCTAATGTTGATATAACTATAGTTGCTGAAAAACCAAAACTGGTTTTGTATAAGAAGAATATTGTAGAATCGCTTAAGAAAATACTTTCTGTTTCAGCGGTGAATTTGAAAATAAAGTCTAAAGAGGGCTTAGATATTTTAGGCTCAAAAAACGCGATATCTTGTATAGCCGTGGTGTTAATCATTTAAAATACGTAGGGGCGATTCACGAATCGCCCGATAATAAATCGTTCATATATGAAAAATCGAAATATAACGCGAAAATAAAATATATTGGTAATTCAAAACGGGCAATTCGTGAATTGCCCCTACAATATAATTAATAATGTTAAAAATATACAATTCCCTAACTAGAAAAAAAGAAGAGTTTAAACCGCGGAATCCTCCAGCGGTTAAGATGTACGCCTGCGGGGTTACGGTTTACGATGATTGTCATATTGGGCATGCCCGGTCTCTTTATACTTTTGAAGTGATAAAGAATTATTTAGAACATAAGGGTTTTCAGGTTGAATTTGTCCGAAATATTACTGATCTTGACGATAAAATCATTGATAAGGCTAGAAAAATTTCTAAGGAAGAAAACATTAGCCTTGAGCAAGCTTTTGATAGGGTAAGAAAAACTTATATAGATAGTTATTATAGAGATTTAAACAGCTTAAACCTAAAAAAAGCCGGACAAGAGCCTTTGGCAACTGATAATATTGAACAGATGCAGGCATATATCCAAGAGCTAACTAATAAAGGTTTTGCTTATGAAGTTGAGGGGAATGTATATTTTTCAGTTAGAAAGTTTCCCTCTTACGGAAAGCTTTCCGGCAAAAAAATAGATGAGCTGGTTTCGTCAGGAAGAATTGAAGATGATCATTTTAAAAAAGATTCACTTGATTTTGTTCTTTGGAAAAAAGCAAAGCCTGATGAGCCTTGTTGGGAGAGCCCTTGGGGCTGGGGCCGGCCGGGTTGGCATATTGAATGTTCAGTGATGAGCCTAAAGTATCTTAAAACAGATACTTTAGATATTCATGGAGGAGGCAGAGATTTAATTTTTCCCCATCATGAAAATGAAATCGCTCAGGCTGAGGCTTTAACCGGTAAGCCTTTTGCTAATTATTGGATTCACCATGGTTTGCTGACTATTAATAGCCGGAAAATGGCTAAGTCTTTAGGGAATTTTGTCACGATTAAGGATTTATTAAAAAAATGTTCAGCTGATGCAGCCAAGCTATTTTTTTTAGGAGCTCATTATTCTCAACCCATAGATTTTACTTGGGAAAAGATTGAAGAGTCAAAAAAAGCCTACGAGAAGATTATCATTTTGATGGGGAAGATAAGACACGTATCACGTAACACGTATCACGTAACACGTAAAGAAAATGAAGAGTTATCGAAGATTAAAGGTAAATTTGTTGAGGCTATGGATGATGATTTTAATATGCCTAAGGCTTTAGCAGTTATATTTGAATTAGTAAATTTAGCTAATAAAAATATAGATGATTTAGATTTTTGTTTAGAAGCGGAAAGTGTTCTTAAAAAATTCTTAAACGTTTTTAGCATATCATTAAAGGATAAGAGTTACTCTGATAAAAATGCGGCTGTAATTTCAGAACAAGATATTCAGGCCGCGATTTGTCAAAGAAACCATGCTAGAAAAGAGGGTAATTTTTATTTAGCTGATAAAATTAGGAATGAATTGGAAGAAAAAGGTATCATATTAGAGGATGCTAAGGACGGAACTTTATGGAGAAGAAAGCTGTGATAAGAAAAAAATCTTTTTTTATTACTATTGAGGGTTTGGAAGGCAGCGGCAAAAGTAGTGTAATTAAGTTTTTAAATGATTTATTAAAAAAAGAAGGGTTTTCAGTAAGGCTATACCGTGAACCGGGCTCAACTTCTGTAGGAGAAAAGATTCGTAAAATTCTATTAGACAAGAATAATGAAAGGTTATCCGCGCATACGGAACTTCTTTTATATTTGGCTGCCAGGACGCAGTTAATTGAGGAAAAACTGAGAAAAGACTTGTTGAATTATGATTTTGTTATTTGTGACCGGTTTTTTGATTCTACCCTTGTTTATCAGGGTTATGCTCTGGGGTTAGGCCGGATTGTTGAAAAGGCCGTTAGAATGTTTTCTTTTGGGGTTAAGCCGGATTTAACGCTTTTTCTTGATCTGCCGGTAAAAACAGGTTTAATGAGGCTTAGAAACAAAGACCGTATTGAATCAAGGCCGCTTCAATTTCATAATAAATTAAGAAAAGGGTTTTTAGCTTTGGCAAAAAAATATTCTAAGCGTATAAAGGTTATTGAAGCTAAGGGCAATTTATCCGAGGTATGTAAAAGGGTTGAGAAAATTCTGTTTGTGCATTTTGTGTAATATATAAATGTGTAGGGGCGCGGTTTCCGCGCCCCTACAATAACATATTATGAATAAACAAAATAAAATTTTAGATTATTTTTCTCTTTTGAAAAACCGCGGCTTGATAGGAACTTCTTATCTTTTTATAGGAGAAGATTCTTCTTTAGTAAATGATATTGTTCGGTTAATAAATTGTCCTGAGAGTTTAGATTTTTGTAACGCTTGCTGGGATTGTAAGATGATAGCCAAGGCTAACCATCCTGATTTATTGATTATTGAACCTGAAAAGCTAATTACTAAGATTGAAGCGGCCAGGGAGGGAATAAAATTTCTTTGTTTGAAGAGTTTTAGATTAAAAAGAAAAGCTTTGATTATAAAAGATGCTTCCAGTTTAAGCCCCGCCGCGGCAAGCGCTTTTCTTAAAACCTTAGAAGAGCCTCCTAAGAATTCTTTTTTAGCAGTTTGCGCGCCTAAGCTAGAAGGGATTTTGCCTACGATTATTTCCCGCTGCCGCAAAATTTTTCTGCCCTTCAAAGAACAAGGATTTGAATATGCCATTTCCAGCAACCGGATTCACGAATTTTTAGGAGCGAAAACAATTGTTTTTAAAGATCGAAAAGAGTTTCGGTCTTTTCTTTGGGCCTTTATTGAGCTTTTACGGGGAAATTTACTTTGTAAGACAGGGTATCAAAATGATTGTTTGCCTTACGGTGAAGAGTATGAGATAATTCTCAAGCCTTTTGGAATCAGTCAGATAGGTGTTATTTTAAAAGATATTTTAAGAATTTACGAAGCTCACAATAGCATTAATATGAATTTAGCGCTATCTTTAATAAGGATGAGGATAAAATGAAAGTCGCTTTAGTAAGGTTGAGAGAGGCGGGACAGCTTATGACTTATCAAGTTGATGAGGACATCAAGCCGCATGATTATGTTATTATTGAGGCTGATCGGGGTTTAGACTATGGAGAAGTTATCGAGATAAATGAAGCAGATTTTGCCGTTGGGGATGATAAAGCAAGTTCACTTAAGAATGTTGTCCGTAAGTTATCCCCGTAGGACTTAAAACAAATAAAAGTTAACAAACAGGAAGCGAAAGATACGATGAAATTATGTTCTCGTAAGATAAGGGAATATAAGCTGGATATGAAATTAGTAGATGCCGAGTATTCTTTTGATAAAAAAAAGGTAGTTTTTTATTTTACTTCTGAAGGAAGAGTAGATTTTAGGGAATTAGTTAAAGAGTTAGCAAAGATGTTTAAAATAAGAATAGAGATGCGTCAAATTGGCGTTCGAGATGAAGCTAGGTTGTTTGGAGGAGTCGGGCCCTGCGGCCAAGGGCTTTGCTGCATAAGATTCCTAAAAAACTTTGAACCGGTAAGTATGAAGATGGCTAAAATACAAAGGCTCCCTTTAAGCTCAGGAAAGATTTCAGGTATTTGCGGAAGGCTTATGTGTTGTCTTTTTTATGAATATAAGAATTACAAAGAATCATCTAAAGGCCTGCCTAAAGAAGGCCAGGTCATAGAATCTGCTGTGGGAAAAGGAAGGGTTATGTCAGTAAATGTCTTGAAAAGGCTTGTGTATATTGAGCTTGAAGATGGGAGAGTAGAAAAGGTCTCTTTTTTGGACGCGGATTCTCACGGATAAAAAGGAAATTCCAAATAACAAATAAATTCCAATATTCAATATCCAAATTACAATGAGGAATTTTTGGAATTTGGAATTTGAGATTTATTTGGCATTTGATGCTTGGAGATTGGAATTTTAAAACAGATGAAAAGATTTTATATTACTACTCCTCTGTATTATGTTAATGCCAGCCCTCATGTAGGCCATGCTTATACTAATGTTATAGCTGATTGTTTGGCAAGGTTTAAACGCTTAAAAGGCGAAGAGATTTTTTTTCTTACTGGAACTGATGAGCATGGCGAAAAAATAAAAAAGGCTGCTGAAACTCAAGGCAAGGAGCTTAAAAATTTTATAGATGAAAAAGTAAATACTTTTAAAGATTTATGGGTTAAATTGAACATTTCTTATGATTCTTTTATCCGCACGACCTTTGATTTTCATATAAAAGTAGTTCAGGATGCCATAAATCGCCTTTATGAAAAAGGAGATATTTATAAGAAGCAGTATAAAGGTTTTTACTGTATTCCTTGTGAATCTTTTTGGACTGAATCTCAAGTTAACCCGGTTAAAGACGGTAGTTCTAATAAGGCTAAGGAGGCAAAGGAGTGTCCTGATTGTAAAAGGGAAGTAAACATAATAGAGGAAGACAATTATTTTTTTAAACTTTCTAAATATCAAGGCTGGCTGATAGAACAGCTTAAAAAAACTCCTGATTTTATAAAACCCAAGACAAGATATAACGAAGTTTTTTCTTTTCTTGAAAAAAATACTTTAGATGATTTATGCGTTTCTCGGCCTAAAAAGCGGCTTTTGTGGGGAATAGACTTTCCTTTTGATGATAATTATGTAGTTTATGTTTGGTTTGACGCTTTGCTTAATTATATAAGCGGAGCTGGATTCGCCGGCGATAAAAAAGAGTTTGAGAGTTTGTGGCCGGCAGATGTTCATTTTATGGCTAAAGATATCTTGCGTCATCACGCTGTTGTTTGGCCTATAATGCTTAAAGCTTTAGGCTTGGAGCTTCCTAAAACAATATTTGCTCATGGATGGTGGAAATTTGAAGGCCAGAAAATGTCTAAATCAAGAGGGAATATAGTTAATCCCTTGGATTTGATAAAAGAAGTAGGCGCGGATGCTTTAAGGTATTTTCTTTTAAGAGAAGTTCCTCTAGGGCTTGATGGAACTTTTTCGCGCCGAGCGTTAATTAATAGGTATAATTGCGACCTTGCCAACGATTTAGGGAATTTAGTGCTTAGAACTCTTAATATGGTTGAGAAATATTTTGAAGGCCAAGTATCTTCTTTATCTTCAGAAGCGCCGTCTGAGTTTAAGGAGCATATTTTAAATTTAGAAAAGGAGTATATTCTTTTAATGGAACAATCAGCCTTTTCTTTAGCTTTAGAAAAAGTATTTAAATTTATCAATGTTATGAATAAATACATTGAGGATACTAAGCCTTGGGCTCTCTGGAAAGAAGAAAAAAAAGATGAAGTTGGCAATTTTCTTTACGCTCTTTTAGAAGGTATAAGAGTTATCACTATATATATCTATCCAGTTATGCCGGATATAGCAAACTCTATAAATGAACAATTAGGTTTAAAAGGCATATCCTTTTCTTTATTGAACGCTCACTGGGAAAACCATAGAAATTTTATAATAAAAAAAGAAAAACCGCTTTTTCCCCGGATTGATGTTAGTTGATTCACACTGCCACCTTAATTCACTTTCTGAAACTGAGAAGAAGAGCTGCATATTATCATCTTCTGAAAACTCTATTTTAATAGATTCGAGTATTGATTATCCTACTAGCCTTAAATCTTTAGAATTAGCCCGGAATTATTCTTTTATTTATTCTTCTTTAGGCTTTCACCCTTTTTGCGCTAAGGATTTTGAGCCTAATTTAGTAAATAAATACGATACCTTGATAAGAGAAAATAAAAGAATAGCGGCTATCGGCGAAATTGGCTTAGACTATAAAGCGGATATTTCTCTAAATGAACAGGAAGCAATACTGCGAGTATTTATTGATTTAGCTAAAAATAATGGGCTTGCGGTTATCCTGCATAATCGCCTTGCTTCTTTTCAGATTCTGGAAATTCTTGATGATTTTTTTCCCTCTTACGAAAAAGTGGTTTTTCACTGTTTTTCTTATTCAGTAGAATTGCTTCAGGAGATTTTAAGGAGAAAAGGAAATGTATCTTTTTCTTTAAATATATTAAGAAATAAACCGGAAATTTCTCAGTCGCTGAAGGCTTGCCCCCTAGAGAATCTTCTTTTAGAGACTGATTCTCCATATATGAGAGTGAAAAATAGGCCTTCAAGCTCTTTGGATATTGCTAAGGTTTATTCTTTTGCCGCTGAAATTAAAGGTTTAGAAGAAGAGAAGATAGAGGAAGCAATTTTAGCTAATGCTCGTAGAATTTTTAAAATATGAGAGCTATAAAGTTTAAAAACAACCGCTTATTTTACATTGACCAGACTAAACTTCCCTTAAAAGAGGCCTGGTGTGAATGTCTAAGCTTAAAAGATGGTTTTCAGGCTATTAAATATTTAAAGGTCAGAGGGGCTCCCTTAATAGGAGTTTTTGCCGCCTACTGTATTTATATTCATTCTAAAAATTTGTCTCAAACAAAAGCAGTTTTTCTAAAACAATTAAATAAGTCCATCAGTTTTCTTAAAACCTGCAGGCCTACGGCTGTTAATTTATTCTGGGCTTTAAACCGGCTGGAAAAAGAAATTTCTTTAAATATTAATAAAAGCGCCGTTCAAATAAAGCAAATAATTTTAAAATTAGCAAAGGAAATTCATAAAGAAGATATCGCGTTATGTGAAAGAATGGCGGATTACGGAGTTAAGCTTATCAAAAAAAGCGATAGGATTCTTACTCATTGTAACGCCGGATTTTTAGCTACAGGTGGAGATGGAACAGCAGTCGCGGTTATTTATAAAGCGCGTAAAATCTATAAAGATATAAAAGTTTTTGTTGATGAAACCAGGCCTCTTTTACAGGGGGCGCGTTTGACAGCCTGGGAATTAATGAAAAATAAGGTTTCCTGCACTTTAATTTGCGATAATATGGCTGCTTATCATATGCAAAAAGGGCTTATTGATAAGATTTTTGTGGGGGCGGACAGAATTGCCGCTAACGGGGACGCGGCGAATAAAATTGGTACTTACAGTTTAGCTGTTTTGGCCCGTTATCATAAAATTCCCTTTTATGTAACAGCGCCATTCAGCACTTTTGATTTAAGCTTAAACAGCGGCAAAGATATTCCTATTGAACAAAGGCCGGCTGATGAAGTAAGAAAAGTTGTAAATAAAGTTTATATCGCGCCTAAGAATGTTCAGGTTAATAATCCCGCTTTTGATGTAACACCGAGTAAACTCATTACTGCGATAGTAACTGATAAAGGTATAATCTATCCGCCGTTTAAAGAGAATATATGGAAAACGTTTGGAAATAAATCCGAAATCCGAATATCGAAATTCGAAACAAACCAAGAAAATTCGAAACAGTATTAAAACCTTAATTTTTGAAATCCTAAATATCTGTTTTGGTGATTAGAATTTTGGTTATTCGGATTTGTTTCGAATTTCGGATTTCTTGCTTCGGATTTTTAATAGCCATGAAGTTTAATGAATTAGATTGGGTGGATTTCTTGCGTAAAAAAGCCGGCAGAGGTAAGGATGTTCTTATCGGCATTGGTGATGATTGCGCGCAGGTTAGGGTAGGTAAAGAAAAATTACTTTTAAAAAGTGATCTTTTTATAGAGGGAATTCATTTTAAAAAAAACAAAATAGATTTTAAAACCATAGGAATGAGGGCGGTTGGCAGGGTTCTTTCTGATTTCGCGGCTTGCGCGGGAGTTCCTAAATTTATAGGTGTTTCAGCGGGAATATCTAAGTCTTTGAAGCCCAAAGATTTGAAAGAAATATTATCGGGAATAGTTGAATACGGTAAAAAGTATAATTTTTCTTTAGTAGGAGGAGATACTTCTAAATCAGAGAAGTTTTTCTTGGATATTTGGGGAGTGGGAGCGGCTAAAAAATGCCTATCGCGAAATACAGCGAGAAAAGGAGATTATATTTTTCTTACTGGTTCATTAGGAGAAAGAGAATTCAACCAGGCCTTCAGGCCTCGATTAAAAGAAGCCCAATTTTTAGCCAAAAATTTTAAAATAAACGCGATGATTGATATCTCTGATGGTTTTATTATTGATTTATTTAGGATATTAAAGATGAGTAGAAAAGGAGCGGTTGTTTATAAAGATAAAGTTCCGGTTAAAAGCGGAATTTCTGATTTTTATAGGGGGGAGGATTATGAACTAATTTTTACCGTTGATAAGAATGAGAAAAAAATAGAAGCTTTAAAGAAAAAATTTTATCTTGTAGGGAAAATAGAAAGCGGAAAGTTTGGATATAAGATGAAAAAAGGCCATTACTTTCGCCTTGAGGATATAAAAGTAAAAGGCTACACCCATTTTTAGCCCTTAAAGTTACAAAACAGTTGACAACTGTTTTGTAACTTTAAGGGAGCATTTATGATATAATTTTTTAAGATATGGAAAACTTTTTAGAAGAAAATAGAGTAGAGAGGGTTTTTAGAATAAATAATAAAATTATTATTGAGGGAGGAGTGTATCATATTACTCAAAGGGCGCCGGGAAGAGAGAAACTATTTGTGGAAGAAAGAGATTACTTATATTTTTTACATCTTTTTAAAGAGGTATCGTCTAAGTATATTTTAGATATTTATTCATTTGTTTTAATGCCTAATCATCTTCATATCTTGTTAAAGATAAACGAAAAGAATCTTTCCCAGGCAATGAAACTCTTATATCAAAGGTATGCTTTGTATTTTAATTTAAAATATCAAAGAAAAGGGCATGTATTCTCAGGCACTTACAGGACATCTTTGTGCAATTCTGACCGATATATGTTAGCTATATCAGCTTATATTCATCTTAATCCTGTTAAGGCCGGTATCGTAGAGAAAGCAGGAGATTACCGTTGGAGTTCAATCAAGCTTTATTTAGAAGAAAACAAAAGTAAATTTGTAAAGCCTGACTTTATCTTGGATTTGCTTTCCGGAGATAAGGATAAGGCTAAGGAATATTATAAGAATCTAATAAAAGCAGGCTGTAAGTTTAAATATAAAAACTGTTTTAAAGATAAGAGATGGTTAATTTCTTTTATGGAAGGTTTCAGAAAAAAACTCTCACAGTTTCCAGCTATTAAGAGTAAAGAAATAAGAGAGTTTTTGGATTTGGAGAAAAGGATAGATAGTATTAAAGATGTAAAAAGAATAAGAGATCCTCAGAAAGCGGAAGCAAAAAAGTATCTTATCCAACAGCTTCTTTCCTGTAATTATTCTATCGAAGATATAGCAAATAGATTGGGAATTACAAGACAAACCGTTTATCGTTTTCTAAAAGAAAACCCTTAAAGTTACAAAACAGTTGACAACTGTTTTGTAACTTTAAGGGAAGATATGGAGTGGGGTTGGAAATGGAGATAAGGAGTTATTCGGAGCGAGAAACAATTGATGCCGGAAAAAAATTCGCCAAGTCTTTAAAAGAAAAGGATGTGGTGGTTTTGGAAGGTGATTTAGGGGGAGGGAAAACTACTTTTACTAAAGGGGTATTAAAAGGGTTAGGTTGTTCTCAAAGAGTTTTAAGCCCTTCATTTACTTTGGTTCGTCAATATAAGGCCGGGAGGTTTTGTGTTTATCATCTGGACCTTTACCGCTTAAAAAGAGCCGATACATTAAGCTTAGGCATGGAAGACTTTCTTTATTCTGATAAAAGTATAAGTTTAATTGAGTGGGGTAACAAAATTAAGCAGGAGTTAGATAAATACATAAAGATTAAGTTTTCATTTTTAGGCCAAAATAGCCGCCAGTTAAAATTTTCAGTTCAGGGTTATAGTGAAGAAAGGATAAGCAGTTTTAAATGAAGAAATTAAATTTATTAGCGATTGATGCTTCGTCGTATAATCTTTCTTTTTGTATTACACGCGGGGGAAAGACAATAGTTGATTTTAACCGCAAAATAAAATTTGGGGCGTCTCAGCTTATTAGCTATATAGATAAGGTTTTTAAAAAAGCTCCTTTAGCTTTAAGGGATATTGACGCTTTTGTTATTGGCGCCGGCCCGGGCTCATTCACAGGGCTTAGAGTGTCTTTCAGTATAATTAAGGCTTTTGCTATAGCCGGGAAAAAGCCGATAATAGCTGTAGGCAGTTTTTTATCTTGCGCTTACCCTTTTAAAGATAAAGAAGAAAAAATTGCTGTTGTTTCCGATGCTCGAAGGAATTTAATTTATTTCGGTTGTTTTAAGTCTAAAGGCGGAATTTTTAAAAAAGAAGGCAGGGAGAAATTAGCTCATTTGGAGGAATTAAAAGATAGAAAAGGCTATTTGTTTATTACATATGATTCACATATACGGGAACAAGCTTTGAATATCAATCCGGATATAAATTTTTATCCTAAAGATGTTTATCCTAAAGCAAAGCATTTTTTGTCTTTGGCGGGAGAATGTTACGCTAAGGAGAAATTTATTTCGGTAGATAAATTAAAACCAGTGTATTTGCACCCGAAAACATGCCAGGTAAGGAAATAAAGATGATTAGGCCATTATGGATAGATATTGATTTGGGAACGCTGCGAAAAAACATTAAAGTTGTCAAAAAATATTTAAGCCCAAAGGTTAGGGCGATAGCAACGATAAAACAATCTGCTTACGGACACGGGTTAATGCCTATAGCGCGGGAATTGGATAAGCAAGGTATTGATTTTTTTGGCGTGGGAAGTATAGAAGAAGCGGTTTTATTGAGAAAAGACGGTTTTAAGGGCTCAGTGATTATTTTAACTAATGTTTTAGGTAAATTCGCCGGATATTTCGCTGAACAGAATATAACCGCTACTATAGCTGACTTGAATTTCGCGAAAAAGCTTAATAAAGAATCCGCAAAGCAAAATAAAATCGTTCCAGCGCATATAAAAATTGATACAGGTATGGGTAGATTAGGTTTTTATTATGAACAAGCCCGGCCTTTGATTAAGCAGTTAAGCAAGTTAAAAAATATATCCTTGGAGGGAATTTATACTCATTTCCCGGTTGCTGACAGCGATCCTGAATTTACTAACCGTCAAATAGAAGTTTTTAATAGTTTTATTTCTCAGCTTGAAAAAGAGAAAATATTTTTTAAATTCCGGCATTGTGCTAACAGTATCGGAATAGCAAATTATCCTAACGCTCATTTTAATATGGTCCGGCCGGGGCTTATACTTTATGGTATTAAGCCCGCGGCTAATGTTGATTTAGAAGTTAAACCTTGCCTTTCTTTAAAATCTAAGATTGTTTTTGTTAAGAAGATTGCTAAAGGTATGAGTGTGAGCTACGCGAGGTCATATATCGCTGATAAGGCTCGTTTTATAGGGACTGTCGCGGTTGGTTATGCTGACGGTTATCCTTGGGCTCTATCAAATAAAGGCAAGGTAATTATTAAAGATGATTTATTTGATGTGGCAGGCAGAGTTTGTATGGACCATATTATGGTAGATTTAAAAGATGAAAGCAGCATTAAGGTTGGGCAGGAAGTGATTTTAATCGGGAAGAGCAAGAATTCAAAAATAACCGCCGAAGATTTAGCCCAATGGGCAGGCACTATTCCTTATGAAATAGTAAGCCGTCTATCCCCCAAAATTCCCCGCGCCTATAAAAATTAAAATGACATATTAAAATGCAAAATTTTTAAATTTTGATTTGTCATTTTACATTTTGATATTTAATTTTTGATTTTTAAGCAATTTTAGTATTATCTAATCAAAAGGAGGCCGGAGATGCCTACTGTTAGGAAGAATAGGGGGGCGAGCCAGGCGGCAAAGATGGGTAGTATTACTCCGGATTTGCCTAAAGCAATGCTAAAAGAAGCCAGGGCATAATATATAAAACCAAAAATAAAACCTATCCCCAAAGAGGAAAGCGCGGCTTTTCTTTTTTTAATCTCTAAAGCTAAAGGAAGAACGCCGATAACAAGAAAGAAGTGGGAGAATGGAGCGGCAATTTTTTGATAATAGTCAATGGTTAAGTTTGCTAAGAGGCTTTCGGCTTTTATTCTTTTTAAATTATTGATTTTTTTCTTTAGATTTTTTAATGAAGAGAATTGAGAAAAGATACTTTTTTTAAAAATAAGTTCTTGAGGATTTTCTTTTAAGTCTATTTTTTTTGTGCTCCAATTTAAAGGTGTACCGGCGGCGTTACCTTCTTTATCAACGGAATATTCTATCATATTCTGGGCTATCCAGAACCCGTATTCGTAGAGTATCTTTTTACAGATTATTTTTTTTGTAATATTTCTATTTTTTCCTTCTTCAAATATTATAACATTCAGGAGTGTTTCGTCTTTTGGCACGAACTTTTCCGCGAAAAAAATCTTATTTCCTGATGAAAAAGCAAGATTTTTTTCTTCCAATAAAGCGGGAGCTCCATTGATATACTGCGATTTTATATTTTCAACTTTTCTTTGAGAATGTATCAGTAGTTTTTCCTGCATAAAAAATACTGATATTGAGACAAAAAAAGAAAAAAATATTACCGGCCCGGCAATTCTTAAAATACTTAAACCGGAAGAGCGGATACTTATTATTTCATTATTTTTGTTTAGCTCTCCAAAGGCGTAAAGTGTGCTTATTAAAAGAGAAAGCGGGCTAATCTGGAGAATTATAAAAGGAAGGGAATGCCAATAATATTGGGCAAGAGTTAAAAGCGGAGGCTTAGTTTTTAAAAAATCAGACAGGTTGGAAAATATATCTATTACAAAATAAAGCCCTACAAATATTAAAAGAATAAGCAGGTAGCCAAGCCCGATATTTTTAGTTATATATTTATCTAAAATACGCATTTTTTAATTATGAAATATCCTCCTGTCAGAAGGATTATCAGGTTAGGAAGCCACATACCTAAAAAAGGGATAATCATCCGGTATTCTATCAAAGCTTCTCCGAAAATGAACATGAGGTAATAAATTCCCGCGGTTAAAAAAGCAATTCCAAAATTAATGGATTTTTCACGGTGTTTTACCGCTAAAGAAACACCGAATCCTAAAATAATGAAAGCAATTGCCGAAAAAGAAAAACTTATTCTTTTATGAAATTCTCCCTGAAGTTCTACAGGTTTTATGCCCTGTTCTTTCAGCTGGCTTATTTTTTTCATTAATTCTTTCAGCCTCATATCGGAAGGTTTTTTACTTATTTCTATTTTTTCTTTTTTCTGAATGGGAATATCCATAAAAAATACTTTAAAATTAAGGCGGTAGAGTTCCGTTGATTTTTTAGAAACAGCTTCATCCCTAAACCCGTCCTCAAGCTTTACTTTTAGGGTATCGCCTTCAACGACAAATTCGCCTTGCTTGGCAAAGGTTATTTTGCTTGTTGAGCTTTTCGCGTCGAGTTCATAAATAAATATATTTTTAAGTTTATTTTCGTTTTTATCGGCGACATAAAGGATATAATTTTCAAAATTTTCCAAGAATACTCCCGGTTCAATAAGGGCTGAAACATTTTTAGAGTAGATATTTTTTACCTGGTTGCGGTAGCGGTAGTGGAAATCAGGTATTACTCTGTCATTTAAGATAAACAAGAAAAGAGAAAAAATAATTCCAATCATTAAGAAAATATTTAAAATTTTAGTAAGAGGAATTCCCGCTACTCTTATGGCGATCATTTCATTGTCAGCCGCCAGCCTTCCCATAACTAAAAGTGTCCCTAAAAGAAAAGCTAAGGGTATAGTAAAACCTAAAAGGTAAGGGACAAAAAAAGAAAATATTTTTAAAGCGTCAATTATATTCACTCCTTTTCTGATAACCATATCTGAAATTTTTATAAGATTACCTATAAGCATTACCATGCTTAAGGTAAGCAGCGAGAAAATGAATACTGATAAAAAATCTTTAAGAATATAATTTCTTAATATTTTCACACTTTTTTGCCCTCCCGGTGTAATCTTTTAGCTGTAACTGATTACACCCTTTAGTGGATTGTTTTAGACGCGGTTATTACTGTAATTAAACCTGATTGAGCATTTTTAAGCTCCCGGCAACAGGATGCCGCGGTTGAACCAGTAGTAAAAATGTCATCAACAAGAATTATTTTCTTGTTATTTAAATTCTCAGTTGCTGTAAATGCTTTTTCTACATTTTTTTGCCTTAAGCCTCGAGAAAGTTTTGTCTGTGAAGGCCCAAAATCGATACTTTTCATTATACCATCTTCAAAAGGAATTTTGAAATACTTTGATAAAGGCTTTGCCAGCAGGGCAGCCTGGTTATAACCTCTCATTTTTAACTTATATTTATGCATAGGCACAGGTATTATGAGGTCATATTCCGAAGGATTAAAATCCGTCTCGGATAATTGCTTTATTATTAACTGAGTAAAAAAACTCGCCAGCCAACTATAATTTTTATATTTGAAAAGGCGGATTAAACTAACTATTGGTTCTTTATAGGCAGCCGCGCTTATAGCTCTGTCGTAAGGATGGATTTTTCCCTGACATTCTTTACAGATATTTAGAGGGCTAAGTTTAATAGGTTTTGAACAATATTGGCATAAAGGAGAGTAAAGAAGGTGTATTTTTTGTTCACATTTAGAACAGAGAAAGCCATTAGGAATTTTGTTTTCGCAATAAAGGCACAAATGGGGAAAAAATATGTTTTGCACCGCCTCAAACCAGCCAATAGACATAGATATATTCTACATTTTTTTAAGTTAATTGCAAGTAGTCCCGCGGTTTTAGCGCCCGATTATTTTATTATCAGGCGCTGGTGCTATTATGCACCAGCGCTATTATCTAGGCGGGGCGGCCTAGCCTACGATTTTAATATTGATTTCTTTCAACATAAGGGTAAAATGTTTTTCAAATGATTATAAGATATATTTTTTCTTGGTATTTATTGGGTTTTGGCACTTGCGCGATTGTTATTTTGTCTATTTTACCTTTTGAGGTGTCTGAGCCGGCTTTTTCTTTTGCTGATAAGATTTTTCATTTTTTGATTTATGCCGGTTTTTCTTTTATAAGCGTTAATATTTTTTCCCTTAAACAAAAGAAGAAGCCGCGCCTTTATAGTTTTCTTTACGCTTTTTCTTTAGGGCTGTTAATGGAGATTGTACAGTTTTTTCTTCCTTACCGTAGTTTTGAAATAGGGGATATTTTTTCCAATTTTTTAGGAAGCGCTATAGGATGTTTTTTAAGGATAATATGAAGATAATGAAAAAAAGCGCGATTCTATTAGTGTTGCTGCTCACTGTTTGCTTAGCTAATTTTTGTTTTGCTCAAAACATAGAAAAGAGGCTCAGGGGTAAGCGCAAGATCCTCTATAAAGTTTATTTCAACGCTGTTCCTGTGGGAGAAATAGAATGGAAATATTTGGGCCGGGAGGCAATCGGAGATAGAGAGGCTGACGTCCTTTTTTTAGATTCAGATACAGACATTATTTCCTTATTAAGCTTAAATAGCAAAGAAAAAGTTTTTATTGATACTCTGACTCAGCTTCCTTGTAAGGTAGAGAGGGATGTTATTTTTTCGGGAAAAAAAGAGTTTATTGAAGAGATTTACGATCAGGATAAAGGTTGTGTGAAAATAAGAAAATTTAATTCTCATTCTGAAGCGGAAGAAGAAACTCTTTGCACAGATAAGCCAGTCCATAATATTTTAGAGCTTCTTTATTTTTTCCCTGAAGATATAGAGCTTAAAAAAGGCAAGGTGATGAATTTCAATCTTCCTACCCAGAAAGTTCAGATAAAATTTATAACAGAAAGAGTTTTAAAACAGGGCGATAGCAAGGAAGAAACATATTTTCTTAAAGGTAGCGGAGATAAAAAATTTAATCTTTGGCTGGATAAGGAAAAAAAGCTTCCCTTAAGGCTTGAATTTATTTTATTAGTGGGCAAATTAACCATAGTTCGGCAGGATAATCTTTAAAAATAGTAGTTTGTAGTTCGTTGGGGAAGAGAGAGGGTAGTTAATATATTTTTTAAGATACCCATTATTAAAATCTAAGCCTGCAGTTTGTTATAAAAATATTTTTGTGGCGAAAACGAGCCAACCGGTGTGGGAGGGCATTCTTTGCTCCGGCCGGGTTTTTCCTCTTCGGACTAAGATATTCCTTAGAAAGACCTCCATGGTTTCAATATTGATAAAGCCTTTTTCTTCTAAGGTAAATACGGTTTTAGTGAGTTGTTCAAAAGTAGGGCATATCGTGGCAAGCCGAGAACCGCCTTTTAAGGATTTGTAAGCGGCGTCAATTAAATCCCAAGGGCTTCCGATATCAATCATTATAAAATCAGCGTCTTTTTGTTCGTATTCATCAGTAATCTCACAGTGATTAAATTCTACCCATTCAGCGAGCCCGTTTTTTTCTAAATTTTTCTTAGCGTTTTTTAAAAATTCTTCGTTTCTTTCATAGCTGTAAACTTTACCGTTAGGCCGGACAAAGTTAGCTAAAGCCGTTGTTAGGGCACCGCTGCCTATTCCCGATTCAATTACCTTTGCCCCAGGAAAAATATTAGCCCTGGTTAAAATTATGCCAATATCTTTAGGATAGATGATTTGAGTTTTTCTGCGGACTTTCATTATCATTTCATGGAGATATGGCCGCAGAATATAAAAAGGAAGCCCGAGGTTGGTTTCTATTTTTTCTCCAAACCGCCGGCCTGCTAAGGCTTCAAGTTTTAGGAAGCCTTTGTCAGTGTGCAGAGTTCTTTTTTCAACTTTTAGGAGAAAGTTTCTTTTTTCATCGTGATAAAGATATACAAGCTCATTTTCTTTTATCATAGTATATAGATAATACAACCTAAGAGCTGTTTTGGCAACATTAAAAATAGCTTGCAAGTAAGAGCTGTTTATATTAAACTCTTTTTATTATGAAGTATATAGTTGTTGTTCCTGATGGGGCTAGTGATTATCCTTTGGATATTTTGGGGAATAAAACTCCGATTGAGGCCGCGGATATTCCCTACATGGATTCTTTGGTAAAAATCGGCCGCTTGGGCAGAGTTAAGACTGTGCCTAAAGGATTTATTCCTTCAAGTGATGTAGCTAACCTTTCTTTACTGGGTTATGACCCTGAGCTTTACTATTCCGGCCGGGGGCCGCTTGAAGCAGCTAATTTAGGGGTTGAATTGGGTGAAAATGATTTAGCTTTTCGCTGTAATCTCATCACCGAATCCGAAGGCAGGCTTCATGATTATAGCGCTGGGCATATAACCAATAAAGAAGCAAAAATTTTGATGGAATATGTAAATGAAGAATTGAGTACAGATAAAATTCAGTTTTTCTTTGGGACAAGTTACCGTAATCTTATGATTGTAAGGGATGGGAAAAATTTAAATTTTAATAAACTGAAATTTTTTCCTCCCCATGATATTCTTAATAAAGATATTTCCCGCCATTTGCCTAGAGGAAAAGATAGTGAAATTCTTAATGATTTAATGAGCCGTTCACAAAAGATACTTGCCGGCCATGAAATAAATAAGGTAAGGGTAGATTTAGGAGAAAATCCAGCTAATATGATTTGGCTTTGGGGTTGTGGTTCTAATCCTTCTATGCCCCTTTTTAAAGATAAATATGGCTTAACCGGCGCGGTAATTTCCGCGGTTGACTTGATAAAGGGGATAGGTAAAATTGTAGGCTTAAAAGTTCTTAATGTTGAAGGAGCTAACGGCTATTATGATACTAATTATTTAGGTAAAGCTAAAGCTGCTTTAGAAGCGCTTGAGGAATGTGATTTTGTTTTTGTTCATATAGAAGCTACTGATGAAGCCGGCCATAATCAGGATTTGCGAATGAAAATAACCTGTCTTGAGCGTATAGATAAATTAGTTGTGGGAACTATTGTAGAAGCTTTAAAAGATAAGGAATATAGAATTTTGATTACTCCTGATCACCCTACTCCCATTGCCAAAAGAACACATACTACTGAGCCAGTTCCGTTTATAATGTCAGGCACAGGCGTAGAAAGCAATGGTTTTTCATTTTATTCCGAAATAGAAGCCCAGAGCAGTTCGCTGTATTTTGATAAAGGAGTAGACCTTTTGAAATACTTTTTAAAATAATGAAACTACAAACTACGAACTACAAACTACGAACTACTTTTCGATAATGAGTATAGTACTTTTCCTCTCAGCTATAATTTTATTTTTAGCCGGATATATTTTTTACGGAGGGTATATTGCTAAAGTACTGGGAATTAACTCTGACCGGAAAACTCCGGCTCATACCAAGTATGATGGAGTAGATTATGTTCCGGCGAAAAATTGGCTGGTAATTTTTGGTCATCATTTTGCTTCTATTGCCGGCGCTGGGCCTATTATCGGCCCGGTTTTAGCTTATCTTTTGTGGGGCTGGCTGGGAGCATTTATTTGGATTATTGTAGGAACTATTTTTATGGGTGCGGTGCATGATTTTGCTTCACTTGTAATTTCAGTAAGAGAGGACGGAGCCGGCATCGGCCAGATAGCTCAAAAATATATTTCTAAAAAAGCCGGTATTTTCTTTTTAATATTTTTGTGGCTGGCTTTAGTTTTAGTTATCGCGGTGTTTGGCGCGATTTGCGCCAAGAGTTTTATAAAACAGCCGCAGGTTGTGCTATCTTCTTTAGGATTAATTCCCGTGGCAATGTTTATAGGGCTTTTGATTTATAAATTAAAAGTAAATATTGCCGCGGCTACCGCGATAGGAATTGTTTGCTTAACCGGTTTGATTTTTCTGGGGAATATTTTTCCTTTTGAACTCAAGAGCGCTAATCCTTATATTGTTTGGATTATAATTCTTTTTGTTTATGCCTTTTTTGCTTCTGTAATTCCGGTGAATATTCTCCTTCAGCCCAGAGATTATCTTTCAAGTTTTTTGCTTTTTTTCGGTATTACCGCGGCTTTTATAGGTTTGGTTTCAAGGCCTTTTCCTATCCATACGGCTAAACTTATTAGTTTTACTTCCGAAGCAGGCTATCTTTTCCCGGTAATGTTTATAACTATAGCCTGTGGAGCGATATCCGGTTTTCACTCTCTGGTTGCCAGCGGAACTACTTCAAAACAACTGGCTAATGAGAGGGATGCTAAAAAAGTAGGTTACGGAGCTACGATAGTGGAAGGAATTGTAGCTATAATAGTTTTATTCTCAGTAGCTTTTGGGTTAAAAAGCATTCCTAAAGGCGCCAGCGAAACAGAGATATTTTCTTTAGGCTTTGCTTCAGTAAGTTATTTTTTAGGCGGTTGGGGCAAGTTTATAGCTTTAGTAATTCTTAATGCTTTTATTCTTACCACCTTAGATACTGCTACCAGAATAGCTAGATTTTTAACTCAAGAGTTATTTCATATACATAATAAATGGTTTGCCGCTACTTTAGTTATTGTTTGCGCGGGATATTTAGCAATAATGAATAAGTGGCAGGTAATTTGGCCATTATTCGGCGCTTCCAATCAGCTTGTGGCCGGCTTAGCTCTAATAGTTATCAGCAGTTGGCTGTTTGCTAAAGGCAAGAATTACAAAATTACCTTTATTCCGGCCTTGATTATGATTGCGATTACCGTGCTTGCTTTAATTTTTAAAATAATAGAGTTTTATGCTAACCAAAAGTATGGACATTCTTTAGTAGCTTTCGCGCTTATAGTTTTAGGAGTTTGGACACTCTTTGAATTTAAAAAGGTGGTGAATCCGGTTGCGAAATAAACTTGTAGTTCAAAAATACGGCGGAAGTTCGGTTGCTAACCTTGAAAAACTTGAAAACGCTGCTAAAAGAATCATTTCTTATGCTAAAAAAGGAAGCAGGGTTATAGTTGTTGTTTCAGCTATGGGCGATACAACCGACGAATTGGTTAGTTTGGCAAAAAAGATTAATCCTTTTCCCTCAGAACGGGAAATGGATATGCTTATGTCAACCGGAGAACAAATTTCCTGCGCCCTCTTAGCTATGGTTATCCATAAAAAGGGTAAAAAAGCTATATCATTTACAGGGCCTCAGGTTGGTATAATTACCGATACTTTTCATACTCAGGCAAAGATTTTAAAAATTGAGGCTGATCGTATAAAAAAAGAGCTGGATAAAGGAAAAATTGTTATAGTTGCCGGATTTCAAGGCTTAAGTGTAACTTCAGAAATTACTACCTTAGGCCGAGGCGGTTCAGATTTAAGCGCGGTTGCCTTAGCTGTCGCGTTGAAAGCCGATGTTTGTGAAATTTATACTGATGTTGACGGAATATATACTGCTGACCCCAGAATTGTTCCCGAGGCTAAAAAGATTAAATATATAATTTTTGATGAAATATTGGAACTTGCTTCAAGGGGCGCTCAGGTTATGCATACCCGAGCGGTTGAGGTAGCAAAAAAATTTAATATCTCTTTGCACGTGCGAAGCAGTTTCTCCCAAAAGGAGGGAACAATAATTATGGAAAAAGTCCCATATATAGAAGAAGCTGTAGTCCGGGGAATAGCCCTGGCTGAAGATGAAGCAAAAGTAACTTTATGTGATGTTCCTGATAAGCCGGGAATCGCGGCCAACATATTTAATGACTTAGCTTCAAAAAATGTTAATATAGATATGATTGTTCAGAATGTAAGCCATAAGAAAATGACTGATATTTCTTTTACTGTTTCCAAAAAGGATGTTGCTAAAACTCTTAAGATATCCAGAGAGCTTTCCAACCGTTTAGGCGCCGGAAGTGTTCTTTGCGATGAAGCTATTGCTAAAGTTTCGGTTGTAGGGGTGGGAATGAAATCGCATTCAGGAGTCGCGGCGAAATGTTTTTCAGCTTTGGCTAAGAATAAAATTAATATTGATATGATTTCAACTTCAGAAATAAGCATTTCCTGCACAGTAAAAAAACAATCCGGTAAAAAAGCTTTAAAAATTCTTCACAAGACGTTTAAATTGGGTATAATTAAATAGATGAAATACAAATACGAAATCCGAATATCGAAATCTGAAATGGTTCGACAGGCTCACCATCCTGAGCCCTTCGGGAATACTCAGGGTAAACTCCGTCGAAGGACAAATCCGAATGACAAAAAATTCAAATGACCAAAATAATATTTTCCGTTTTGAAAATTTGAACATTAGAATTTGTTTCGAGTTTCGGATTTCGTGCTTCGAATTTTAATATGAAAAAGATATATATTTACGATACAACTCTAAGAGACGGGTCGCAGACTGAAGGTATTTCTTTTTCCTGCAAAGATAAGATTAATATCGCCAAAAAACTGGATGATTTTAATATTGATTTTATCGAAGGGGGCTGGCCTTACTCTAACCCTAAGGATGAAGAGTTCTTTGATTATTTTAAGAAAAATCCTTTGAAAAATAGCAAGCTTGTTCCTTTTGGTTCAACTGCTCATCCAGCTCATCCTGCTAATAAAGATAAAAATCTAATCAGTTTGCTTGATTGCGATACTGAATATGTTACGATTTTCGGAAAGAGCTGGGATTTACATGTTCGAGAAGTCTTAAAAATAAGCTTAAGCGATAATTTAAAGATAATTTTCGACAGTGTCCGGTTTTTAAATAAAAAAGGCAAGAAAGTTTTTTATGATGCTGAGCATTTTTTTGACGGTTATAAAGCTAATCCCGAATATGCTCTAAAGGCTATTGCCGCGGCTAAAGACGCCGGCGCTGAGCTTATTGTTTTTTGTGATACTAACGGCGGGGTGCTTCCTTCTCAAGTTGAAAGTATTTCCGCTGAAGCTAAACAAAAACTTTGTTTAAAAGAGTTTGGAATACATTGTCATAATGATAGTGGTTTAGCTGTGGCTAATTCTATAGTTTGCGTAAACAAAGGCTGTAAGCATATTCAAGGGACGATTAACGGTTATGGTGAAAGGTGCGGTAATACCGATTTAATACCGGTGATAGGGATATTACAGCTTAAAATGGGTTATAGGGTTATTCCAGAGCCAAAGATGAAAGAGCTTACGCACTTTTCTCATTATGTGAGTGAAGTGAGTAACATGGTTCATCGCGATAATTATCCTTTTGTGGGGATGAGCGCTTTTGCTCATAAAGCTGGAATACATATTGACGCGATAATAAAAAATCAAACTGCCTATGAGCATATTGACCCTTCTTTGGTTGGAAATAAAAGAAGATTTGTAGTTTCAGAGCTTGCCGGAAAAGCTACTTTAGTCGCAAAAGCTAAAGAGCTGGAGTTTGACTTAGATAAAAAGTCTGAGCAGACAAAAGATTTACATAAGCTAATTCAAAAACTGGAAAAACAAGGTTATCAATTTGAAGCTGCTGAAGCTTCTTTTAAACTTTTGCTTCAAAAAGAGCTTAAAAAATATAAAAAGTTCTTTGATTTATTGAGTTTTAGAGTTATTATAGAGAAACGTCAGGATAATAAATTAATATCTGAAGCAGCTATAAAGCTAAATATTAACGATAAATTGGAACATACTGCTTGCGAAGGGGACGGCCCGGTTAATGCTTTAGACAATGCTTTGAGAAAAGCGCTTTCTAAATTTTATCCCGCGCTTTCCAGCATGCGCCTTACTGATTTTAAGGTCCGGGTGCTTGAGGAAAAAAGCGGAACTGCCGCAAAGGTCAGAGTTTTAATAGAGTCGCAAGATCAAGAAGAAAGTTGGTCTACCATTGGCGTTTCAGAAAATATTATTGAAGCCTCTTGGCAGGCTTTAGTAGATAGCGTAGAATATAAGCTTTTAAAAGGCCAAAAGAAGGCATCTTAGATTCATTATTTTGATTGTAGTTAAAGTGATGCAGCTTTAATAACAGGAGTATAAATCCGAAATTCAAAATGAAAAAAACATTAAATCTTGTTTAGAATTTTAGTCATTAGGATTTTGATATTGTTTCGATATTCGAATTTCGTGTTTCGGATTTAAAAAGGATAGATATTGCGATTGATGATGATCAAAGGTTGTAAATTATTATAGGTAGGGATTTATTTAGTTTGGAATTTATACATGAACGGCGCTAATATTTTGATTGAGAGCTTGCTTAAGGAAGGGGTTGAAGTTATATTTGGCTATCCCGGAGGGTCAGTTATTCCTCTTTTTGATGCTTTGTATGATGCTCCTATAAAGTTTATTCTATGCCGCCACGAACAAGCAGCAGCGCACGCGGCTGACGGCTATGCCCGTTCAACCGGAAAGGTGGGTGTTTGTGTTGCTACGTCAGGCCCTGGAGCAACCAACTTAACTACAGGCATTGCTACTGCTCATATGGATTCAGTTCCGATTGTGGCGATAACCGGACAAGTAAAAACATCGTTGATAGGCAATGATGCTTTTCAGGAAGCTGATGTTATCGGTATAACTCGTTCTATATCAAAATACAATTATTTGGTTAAAGATGTTAAAAACTTAGCTTATACTGTTCGAGAAGCTTTTTATTTAGCTAATAGCGGCCGTCCCGGGCCGGTAGTTATAGATTTGCCGGTTGATGTTCAAATACAGGAAGCAGATTTTCATTATTTTGAAAAAATAAATATTCGGAGTTATAATCCTGTGCGTTTCGGCCATTCCGGCCAGATAAAAAAAGCGCTTAAAATGATTTATAATGCTAAAAAGCCGGTAATCATTGCTGGAGGAGGAATTATAATATCAGGTGCTTCAAGCGAACTTTTAAGGTTTGCTGAAAGCCTTAATATTCCGGTTACGGCTACTCTTATGGGCCTTGGAGGATTTTCTGCCGAGCATGATTTATTTTTAGGTATGCCGGGAATGCATGGAACAGCATATGCTAATTTAGCTATTACAGAATGCGACCTTTTGATTTCGGTTGGAAGCAGGTTTGATGATAGAGTTACCGGAAAACTTGAGGCTTTTGCTGCTGAAGCTAAAATAATTCATATTGATATAGACCCGACATCTATTAGCAAAAATATAAAGGTAGATGTTCCTATAGTAGGAGACGCCAAAAATGTTCTTTGTCAGTTTATCGACGCTATGGATAGTTCTAAAGCAGTTGATTTAGATTCCTGGCATAAAAAAATAAAGGCCTGGAAAAAGAAGCGTCCGCTTACTTATAAAAAAGAAAAAACAGGCTTAATAAAACCTCAGCAGGTAATAGAGGAGCTTTGGGCTCAGGCTAAAAGGAAAGGCTATTATAGCAACCGAAGTTGGCCAAAATCAAATGTGGACTGCCCAGTTTTATAAATTTGAACACCCGCGCCAGCTGTTGACCAGCGGAGGCTTAGGAACTATGGGCTATGGTTTTCCCGCGGCAATAGGCGCGAAAGTAGCTAATCCCTCAAAAGAAGTAGTTGTTATTGCCGGAGACGGGTCTATTCAAATGAATATTCAAGAGTTAGCGACTTTGACTACTTACGGCATAAACGTAAAGATAATTATTTTAAATAATAGTTGTTTAGGTATGGTTCGCCAATGGCAGGAAATTTTTTATAAACGCCGTTATTCAGGAACGCTGCTTAAGAACCCTGATTTTGTAAAAGTCGCCGAAGGTTATGGTATTAAAGGCTTGCGGATAAAGAAGAACAGCGAAGTAAAAAAAGCTATTAAAGAAATTATTTCGAACAAGGGCCCGGTTTTAGCTGATTTTTGGATTGAAGAAGAAGAAAACGTGTTTCCTATGGTTCCGGCTGGCGAAGCTATTAATCGAATGATTGGAGGTATGGCCTAGGGAAGTAGATAGTAGTTTGTAGTTAGCAGTTTGTAAAAAGTAAAAAAGTAAATAGTATGAAGCATACGATACAGGCGTTGGTTGAAAATAGGTTTGGAGTTTTGGCTAGGGTTGCTTCTTTATTTAGCGCTAGAGGCTATAATATCGATTCTTTAGCAGTAGGAGAGACGCAAGACTCTACGATTTCTTGCGTGACTATTATAGTAAATGCTGAAGACGAAAGAATACTGGAACAGATTAAAAAACAACTTCATAAACTGATTGATGTTATTACGGTTATTGATTTTACCCGTAAGGAGTATGTTGATAGAGAGCTAGTTTTAGTTAAAATGGCTAAAAAAAAGGTAAGTAAGGAAGTGATAGGAAAGATTGTTAAAAAGTACGCGGCTAAACTTGTTGAAGAAAACCAAAAATGTTATATTTTAGAAGTTTGCACTCAGCGCCATGATATAGAAGAGATGTTAAAAGAGTTAAATAAAATAGGTATTGAAGAATTAGTTCGGACAGGAAAGGTGGCTATAGGGAAGTAGCAGACATTTTTCTAATAACCAAACACCAAGATACAATAACCAAATAATCACCAATAATCAAACACCAATAACCAAAAAAATGTAATGATGAGTTGAGAAGCTTGGTTATTGATTATTGGTGATTGGAATTTGTTTGTATCTTGTATCTTGGTTATTGGTTATTCAAACATATTATACTAGGAGGTTAAAAGATGGCGAAGATGTATTATGACAAGGACGCGGATTTAAATGCAATTAAGGATTCAAAAATAGCTATTATCGGCTATGGCAATCAAGGCCGGGGGCAGGCATTAAACCTTAAAGACAGCGGGCTTAATGTTATTGTGAGCGAAATCGGGGGAACTCCTAATTACAAGCAGGCTGTCCAAGACGGGTTTAAGCCTTTGCTAGTTCAGGAAGCCGCGGCTGGAGCGGATATTATTCAAATTTTGACTCAAGATCATGTTCAAGCCATTATATACAAAAAATTTATAGAGATGAATTTGAAACAAGGCAACTCTTTAGTTTTTTCACACGGCTTTAACATTCACTTTAAAGAAATTGTGCCGCCTAAAAACGTGGATGTTTTTATGGTCGCTCCAAAAGGCCCGGGCGCTTTAGTGAGGGAGATGTACGAACAGGGCAAAGGTGTCCCGGCTTTAATCGCCATATACCAAAATTTTAGTACTAAAGCTAAAAAGAAAGCTTTAGCTTATGCTAAGGGAATAGGCGCTGCCAGAGCCGGAGTTATTGAAAGCAATTTTAAAGAAGAAACTGAAACCGACCTTTTCGGAGAACAAGTTGTTCTTTGCGGCGGAGTTAGCGAGCTGATAAAGGCTGGTTTTGATACTTTAGTTGAAGCTGGGTATCAGCCGGAAATAGCTTATTTTGAGTGCTGTCATGAGCTCAAGCTTATTACTGACCTTATTTACAAGTATGGAATTACTGGAATGAGGCAGAGAGTTTCAGACACAGCTGAATATGGCGACATTACCAGAGGAAAAAGAATTATAGACAATAAAACCAGAAAAGAAATGAAAAAAATTCTTTCCGAAGTTCAATCGGGAAAGTTTGCTAAAGAATGGATTAAAGAAAACCGTGACGGCAGGCCTAATTATAATAAAATCACCAAAGAAGAAAAACTGCATAAGATTGAAAAAATAGGTAAAAAGCTTCGCTCTATGATGCCCTGGATTGAGTAATAAATGAAAGAGAAGATAATTATTTTTGATACTACCTTGCGTGACGGGGAGCAGGCTCCGGGAGCTTCTTTGACCTCTAAACAGAAGCTGGAAATTGCTTTTCAGCTTCAAAATTTAGGCGTAGATGTGATAGAAGCTGGTTTTCCTATTGCCAGCCCTGATGATTTTAAAGCAGTTGAAGCAGTTTCCCGTAATATCAAAGATGTTTCTGTCTGCGGTTTAGCAAGATGCTTGAATCCTGATATTGAAGCCGCGGCTAAAGCTTTAAAAAAAGCGAAAAGGCCCCGTATCCATATTTTTCTGGCTACCTCAAAAATTCATCTAAAATATAAATTTAGAAAACCCGAAGATGAAATTTTGGCTTTAGCTGAAAAAGCTGTCCAGTTTGCCCGTAACTTATGCCCTGACGTTGAGTTCTCTCCTGAGGACGCGACCCGAAGCGATAGAGATTTTCTTTTTCGGGTAATTGAAACAGCAATTTCACAAGGCGCTAAGACAATAAATATTCCTGATACCGTAGGCTATTCTTATCCTCAGGAAATTTACTCCTTAATTACCGATATTAAAGATAATGTTCCTAATATTAATAAGGCGGTTATTGCTATTCATTGCCATAATGATTTAGGAATGGCAGTTGCTAATTCTCTTTCAGCGGTTTTAGCCGGAGCGCGCCAAATTCATTGTACTATAAACGGAATAGGCGAAAGAGCCGGCAATGCCTCCTTGGAAGAGGCGGTTATGGCGTTGAGAACAAGAAAAGACGTATTCAAAAATTTTACTACTGCTATAAATACTAAAGAGATTTTTCGTACCTCGCGCTTGGTAAGCAATTTAACCGGTTTTATGATTCCCCGTAATAAAGCAATAGTCGGAGCAAATGCTTTTGCCCATGAATCAGGGATTCATCAGGACGCTGTTTTAAAACAAAGAAGTACTTATGAAATAATGGATCCCAAAGACGTGGGTATAGATAAAAGCCGGATTATTTTAGGCAAACATTCCGGCAGGCATGCTTTGACTAAAAGGCTTGAAAAATTAGGATTTAAATTCTCGGAAAGTAAGATCAAAGTAATCTTTAAACAATTTAAACAGCTGGCAGATAAGAAAAAAGAAGTTTTTGACGATGATTTAGTTGCTTTAGCCGAGGAAGAAACCAGAGAAAGAATCAAAGCTTGTGAACTTGTATCTTTGCGGATAAATACAGGGACAGATATTCCGCCTCAGGCAACAATTAAAATAAAATATAAGAAAAAAGAGCTTCAATCGGTTTCCAGCGGAGACGGCCCGGTAGACGCCTGTTACAAAGCTATAGACAAAATTACTAAATTAAAAACAAAACTTATCAGCTATAAACTTGACGCTATTACCGCTGGAAAAGACGCTCAAGGCCAGGTTAGAGTAGAAATTCAGGTAAAAGGAAAAACCGCTATTGGCCGCGGCGCGAGTACGGATATTTTAGAAGCCTCGACTAAAGCATACCTTGACGCTGTAAACAAAATTTTAGCTTAATGTCTTCGCCAAAACAAATCTACGGTTTAATTGGTTGTCCGGTTAAGCATAGCTTATCTGGGGTAATGCATAATGCCGCGTTTGAGTATTACGGCATTAATGCTGAATACCGTCTTTTTGAGGTAGAGCCGAAAGATTTAGAAGGGTTTATAAAAGGTAATATTACAGTTGATGGTGTTTCCGCTAAAGATGTAATAGGGTTTAACATAACTATTCCGCATAAAGTAAAAGCAAAAGAAATATTAGAGAAAATTATAGAAAAAAGAACAGGCTATATTAAGTTAGCAGGCGCTGTGAATACAGTAAAAAGAGAGAGCGGAGGGATAGATTATGATAATACAGATTCGGTAGGATTTGAAAGATCTTTGGAAAAGGATTTAAAATTAAAATTAGAAGATATATATGGCAGAAAAGTTTTTATTTTTGGCTGTGGCGGAGCAGGAAGAGCCGCAGTCGCGGGATTAGCTTGGGAAGAAGGATTAAAAGATGACAGCAAAATTGGAAAAATATATATGTATGATAAAAGCTATAATGCTCTTGAGTCAGCCCGGGCGCATTTCTCAGATTTTTTAGAGGAAGAGAATAAAAAGATGGAATTCATTTTCGATAAAAATAAAATTCCTGAAATCATAAAAGATTGCCGCCTGCTAGTGAATGCTTCTCCTGTAGGAATGAAAAAAGGGGACGCTTCTATTTTTGATAAGCATTTATTTCATAAGGATTTATATGTTTACGATGTTATTTACAATAGAGAGACCCAACTAATAAAAGACGCTAAAGAAAAGTGCAAAGCTGTATCCGGCGGATTAGGTATGCTTTTGTATCAGGGGGTATTAGCATGGGAGTTCTGGACAGGCAGAGAAGCTCCTGTTAAAATAATGGAAGAATCTTTGAAAAAGGAGCTTAAAAAATGATAGATTTTTTTGTATTTATTTTAGGGGCTTGCATCGGCAGTTTTTTAAACGTCTGTATTTACCGTTTACCTAAAGAAAAATCGATTGTCCGGCCGCGTTCATTTTGCCCTAAATGTAGAAGGCTTATTAGGTGGTATGATAATATACCCTTAATAAGTTATATTATCATAAAAGGCCGCTGCCGCAGGTGTGGGAAAAAAATATCCTTAGTTTATCCTTTAGTTGAGCTTTTAATCGCTCTTTCTTTTTTAACCCTTTATTTAAGGTTTGGCTTAAGTTTAGATTTTTTAGCTTATACTTTTTTATTTTGTATTTTAATTGTAGTTTCTTTTATTGATATCAAATATCATGCTATACCGGTATCTTTATGTATTCTAGGTATAGCTTCCGGCTTAATTTTTAAGCTTATTCTCAGTATGAGTTTTTTAAGAGGCGGGGTATATGATTTAAACGCTTTGCCTATTTGGGGAGCAGTAAAGGGTTTGATCTTCGGGCTGGGATTTACTTATCTATTTAAACTTTTTGGCGATGTTTTTATTGATTTTTACCTTCGCCTGCGCAAGAAAGAGTCAATTGAAGGAGAAAGGGAATGTTTAGGACTGGGAGATGTAGATTTTATGGGTATGGTTGGAGTATTTTTAGGGATAAAAGGAGCTGTGTTGGTATTTTTTATCGCTCCTTTTTTGGCTATATTATACTCAATATACGCTTTTATTTTTAAAAAGTCTCATCTGATACCCTATCTGCCTTATTTATCAGCAGCAACTGTGATTGCCTTTTTTTGGCAAGATAAAATATTAAATATTTTCTTTTGAATAAATTATGAATAACCAAGATACAAGAAACAATAACCAAATAATAATCAATAACCAAATTCCAATAACCAAAGAATAATCAATGATAATCTAAAATGTTTGGTGATTGGTTATTGGTGATTGGAATTTAATCGGTTATTGTATCTTGGTTATTGGTTATTTAAAAAAGGGGGCTTAGTGATGAAATTCCTAACTGCTGGAGAATCTCATGGTGAATACCTTACAGCGATTTTAGAAGGTTTTCCTAAAGGGGTAAAAATTGAGAAAAAAATTATAGATAAGGAACTATCCCGAAGAAAATCCGGAGCCGGTAGAGGCAAGAGAATGGCGATTGAAGGTGATTCAGTAAATATAGTTTCAGGCTTGCGTGATAAAGTTACTTTGGGAAGCCCTATAACAATGCTGATTAAAAATAAAGACGCCCGGATTTTTACTCAAAAAGCGGATAATCAGCATTGCCTTTGTATTCCTAGGCCGGCCCATGCTGATTTAGCCGGCTCGATTAAATATCAAGATAAAGATGTTCGAAATATTTTAGAAAGAGCTTCAGCCAG
Organism: Candidatus Omnitrophota bacterium; assembly: GCA_043815445.1. Taxonomy (GTDB): domain Bacteria; phylum Omnitrophota; class Gorgyraeia; order Duberdicusellales; family 4484-171; genus JBDRIY01. The sequence continues at coordinate 278 of JBDRIY010000056.1, read as the reverse complement.
AGAAACCGCGGCTCGGGTATGCGTAGGTTCAGTTTGTAAGCAATTTCTTTTGAATTTTGATGTTAGAATTGCCAGTTTTGTTATTGGCTTGGGAAAGATTACCTCGGATAAAAAGCCTAAGGATGTTAGCGAAATTATCAGTAAAACTAAGAATTCAAAGTTAAACTGTATAGATAAAGATAAAGAAATAATTATTTCTTATTTCTTATTTCGATATCTTTTATTTTATTTCAATATACTTCTTTTTTATATTATAAAAATCCTAGTGGAAAAAAGAA
>JBDRIY010000055.1:0-2833 GCA_043815445.1 Candidatus Omnitrophota bacterium | reverse complement strand
TTTAGCTTTAGCTTTGAAAGAAGAAGGTGCTATCGTAGATGTTATCGATAGTTTGCAGGTTAATAATTTATTATCTTTTGCTTCGATTAGGACTGAAAGCCCTAGCCGGAATCTCTATTATCGTATGGTTAATGAACGCTTAGATTTTCTTCATAAAGCCGATATTCCTATTGAGGCTCAGGATGCCCGTGAATACCATGTGCTTTCACGGCTTCTTAGCAGGCTTAAACCTCAGGTTATCATTCATTTGGCCGCAGTAGCTCACGCAGGACGTTCAAATAAGGATCCTTACAGTACATTTGATCATAGTTTGCGTACTTTAGAGAATACGCTTGATTACTCAAAAAATGATGTGGAGCATTTTATTTATTTTTCTTCCAGCATGGTTTATGGTAATTTTCAATCAGAGTCTGTTACTGAAGATACTGTATGCAATCCCTTAGGTATTTATGGAGCTCTTAAATTTTCCGGTGAGAAAATAGTCGTTGCTTATAACCAGGTTTTTAATTTGCCCTATACTATCGTACGGCCTTCGGCATTATATGGTGAGAGGTGTGTAAGCCGAAGAGTAGGGCAGATTTTTATTGAGAATGCCTTGGCAGGGGAACCGATAAATGTTCAAGGTGATGGGACTGACCGTCTTGATTTTACTTACATTGGTGATTTAGTCCAGGGAATAAAGAAGATTATCGAAAATGAAAACAGTAAGAGCCAGACCCTCAATCTTACTCATGGCGAATCACGTTCGATTAAAGAAATGGCAGACGTTGTTGGTAAGCATTTCCCTAATTTAACCATAAATTATTTGCCCAAGGATAAACTGATGCCCAATCGCGGTACGCTTTGTGTTGATAAAGCAAAAAAACTTATTGGGTACGATCCTCAATATTCGATCGAGAAAGGGCTAGCGAAATATATTGATTGGTATAAATCAACCTATCAATGTCTTGTAAACGCAGAAGTTAGAACTGCACGTTAACTTTTTTGTTAAGGATTGAAGACTAGAATGATTGACCAGGCTAATTGTAAAAATATTGTTTTTGATGAATGGCTGGCCTCTGTTTTGCATAGAGGGGTATATACGATAAATGTTGACCAATCTTTTGTTGAGGGTGATGGTAAAGAGCTCATTCTAAATTTACAGTCAAAGGATTTATTTCTCTATTCTAAAGTTCCTGTTAGCCAGACTTTGATGGTTCATTTTTTAGAGAATTTACAGTTTAATCTTATTGAAACGAGTATTTGTTTTAGAAAAACTAATTTTCCTAAGTATGTTTTTTCCGGTAACGCGGTTATTCGATTCGCCGATGCCAGTGACAAATCTCAACTGGTTAAGGTTGCCGGTCAAAGTTTTGCTTATTCTCGATTTCATGTTGATCACCATTTTTCACAAGAAGCTGCGAACAAGATAAAAGCTGACTGGGCACAAAATTATTTTTTTGATAAAAGAGGCGATTCTATGGTTGTTGCTGTAGTGGACGGCGTTGTAAGAGGATTTTTGCAAATTCTAGAGGATTCTTCTGACTCTTTTGTTATTGACTTAATTGCAGTTGATAAAGAATTTAGGCATAAAGGTTTAGCTTCGGATATGATTTCCTATGCTCAGAGGGAGCGCAAAGGATGTTGCCAGATTAGAGTGACGACTCAATTAGTTAATCTGCCTTCAGTACGATTATATGAAAAAATGGGTTTTGTAATGGAAGCGGCGTATTATGTATTTCATTACCACTCTAAAAATTTGAAGAAAAAATGAAAATAGCTGATTTAGATTTAGAAAAAGAGATTTTAATTATTGCAGAAATAGGCAATAACCACGAAGGAAATTTTGATCTTGCTAAAAAAATGATTAGTCTTGCTGCGCAAGCAGGAGCAAACGCTGTTAAATTTCAAGTTATTGTTCCTGAAAAATTAGTATCAGGTGAGAGTATAGAGAGATTAGAACAGCTTAAAAAATTCCAATTGAGTTATCAAGAGTTTGAAAAGTTAAGTTCTGTGGCTAAGGATGAGAATGTTTTGTTTTTGGCTACCCCCTTTGACATCGAAAGTGTTAATTTTTTAAATAATTTAGTGCCGGCTTTTAAAATTTCTTCAGCAGACAATAATTTCTTCCCTTTAATTGAAACTGTCGCTCACACTGCTAAACCTATTTTATTATCAGCTGGCTTAGCGGATATAGAGGGGTTATTAAAGACGAAAAATTTTATTCAAGCAATATGGAAGAGGCTTAAAATAGCTCAGGATATGGCTATTCTTCATTGCGTAACAAGTTACCCAGTAAAGCCTACAGAGGCAAATTTGTTGGCTATACTTACGTTGCAGAGACGGTTTAGTATGGTTGCGGGCTATTCCGATCATACTCAGGGCATAGACGCTGCGGTTTTATCCGTAGCCTTGGGAGCACGGATTATTGAAAAGCATTTTACTATCAGAAAAAACTACTCTAGCTTTCGTGACCATAAACTTTCAGCAGATCCTGAAGAATTTTCATTATTAGTTAAGAAAGTTAAACTTGCAGTTAGTATGTTGGGAGACGGTCTAAAACGTTTGCAGGATAGCGAAAAAGAGGTTGTATCTAAGTTAAGACGCTCGGTTGCGGCTAAACATAATCTTAGTAAAGGTAAAGTTTTAACCCAGGATGATATCACCTGGCTTCGTTGTCCTCAAGGTATTAATTTAGGCCAAGAAAAATTACTGGGTAAACGTTTAATCAGAGATATAGCTAAAGGATATACGATTCTAATTGGAGATGTAAACTAACATGTGCGGTATAGCAGGTTTTGTTGGAAAAAAAACTGTTGATCAAGCCCAAATCCAGAAGACTCTTGATTTGATG
>JBDRIY010000054.1:0-70660 GCA_043815445.1 Candidatus Omnitrophota bacterium | reverse complement strand
AGGGAAGGCAATATTAAAAATATTTATAAAAGAATATCAATATTTTTATACCTTATCCTTCACAAACTGTTTTATATATTAGGTAATATTGTTGAGTTTTTGAAAATAACAAGAAAAAGCGCGGATGAAAAAGCTGTTTATATTCCCCGTCTTCTTATATTAGATATTACTCATTCCTGCAATCTTTCCTGCCGGATTTGCGATATATGGAAAACAAAAATCGGACGTCAGACGTCCGATTTGTCGGCTGGGGAGACGGATTTAGATATTGTTTATATAAAAAAGCTTCTTTCGCAGGCTAAAAATTTAGGCGTAAAAGAAATAGCTTTATCCGGCGGAGAGCCGTTATTAAGAAAAGATATATTTGAGATATTTGATTACGCCCGAAAGATAAAGATTAAGAATTTAGGGGTTTTAACTAATGGCATATTAATTGAAGATTATTTCTCGCGATTAAAGCCTTACCTTATAGATAATACTATTTCCTTAGTTGTATCTATAGATTCTTTAAATTCAGAAGTTCATAATTTCATCAGGAATTCTAACACAGCCTGGCAAAAGACTATAAAAGGGCTGAATATGCTTTCTTTATTAAAGGAAGAGTTTCCCGGGGTAAATTTTAATGTAATAACGATAATTTTAGATAAAAATTTGGAAGAATTATTAGCTATCGCTAATTTTGTAAAAAAGTTAAAGGCAAATTCACTGCAATTTCAAGTGCTGCTTCCTAATAATTTAAATATGGCTCAAAGGAAAGAATCTCTTTTTAAGGAGGACGAAGAAAAATTAGCTGTTCTTGATAAAACTATAGATGAATTAGTTAAGTTTAAAGAAAAAAATTCTCAGTTTGTGAGAAATTCTATTAGTAATTTGCTTTTAGTAAAAAAATATTACCGGGGAAAGGCCAGCATTGATGATGCTCGATGCGTTTCTGCTGATAAAACTATTTTAGTCTCTAATCAGGGGAACTGTACTACCTGTTTTTCTCCCTACGGCAGTATAAAAAGCTCTACCTTAAAGGAGATAATTAACAGCAAGGAAATAATTAAGGCGCAAAAAGGGGCTAGGAACTGCTCTCAGCCGTGTTTACTGCCTTGTTTTTGTGATATGAAAGATGAATATTAAATATTTAAGTAAACTTTGTCGCAGTAATTTTCTATTTTGGCTTTCGCGTAAGATTGACTATCCTCTTTTGCCCCCGGATATGGTTCAGGTAAATTTTACCTTTGAATGTAATTTAAGGTGTACTATGTGCAGTATGCACCAGCAAAAGGAATTTTTAAAAAGCCAGGGCCGGCAAGTAGAAATAGATTCGGATACCTTCAGAAAAGTTATAAGAGGAACAAAAGAGTTAGGAACTAGGGCTATTTTGTTTATTGGAGGGGAACCTTTTATAAAAAAAGATTTATTCAGCCTAGTTAGCTACGCTAAAAGTTTAGGCCTTAGCGTGATAGTAGTCACTAATGGCGTTTTATTAAATGAAGAGATTATTGAAAAGTGCTTTGAATCTGGAGTGGAGTGGTTGAGTATTTCTATTGACGCGGCTAAAGAGGAAACTTTCAGCCGGATAAGAGGAAAAAATATATTAGGAACAATTATTAAAAATATAGAACTTTTTAATAATTTAAAAGAGAAGCAAAAAAAAGAATTTCCCAAGATAGTTACAGTATGCACGATTATGGATAATAATATTGAAGAGTTGTCAGAGGTAGCGCGCCTTTGCCAAAAATTAAAAATTGAAAGAGTACTTTTCCAGCCGGTAGTAGCAAATAATATTGACCAGACTCAACGGAAAGGAGTCTTTCCCGGATTTTTACCGCCGGAAAGGCTAAACTTAGCAGATGAGGCCATTGATAAACTAATAAGTTTTAAAAAGAAATCCCCGGAGAATTTTTCTTTTATCGCCAACAATATAAGGTATTTAAAGTTAATAAAGAAGTATTTGAGGGGAAATATAAAACATTGGGAATTACCTTGTTACGCTGGCTACAATAGAGTTCAGATTGTCCAAGAAGGAAAATTATACTTTTGCGTTAACCAGAAAAAATATACGGCTAATTTCGGCGATATTAAAAAAGATTCCCTGAAGGATTTATGGTATTCTCAGCAGGCTAGATTCTATAGAAAAATAATTAGAAAATGTAAAACTCCTTGTCTGCAGTGGTGCTCTTACCGGGATGATTTTATTATTTTAGAAGATTTTTTCCGTAAAAAACTTCTTTTTAAAGATAAAAGTTAGTTGTTTGCTTTTTATGATTAGAGATGAGAAGAAAATACTAATTTTAATAATTATCTTAGGAGTTATCATCCGTATTTTTCCTATTTCAGGGTTAAATTCAGGACCTATCTCTTACAATGCCGGCATGACTTTATCTTATGCTTCGCAAGAAGTAGGCAAAATAATTTGCCAATTTTTCGGCAACTGCCATTCAACCGAGGCCTTAAGCAATTATATCCCGATAGCTAAAGACCAGCCGCCTTTAAGGTATATTATTTTACACTATTTTATGCATTTTGGCCGGCAAGAATTCATTATCCGTTTCCCGTCTTTATTATTTGGTATAGCTTCTTTATTTCTTATTTACCAGTTAGGAAAAGTGCTGTTTAGCGCCGGCGTTGGCCTTTTAAGTTCTTTTTTCCTTTCTTTATCACTGTGGCATATTCATCACTCATCTTATACGGAGATGTATACTCTTTATACTTTTACGGCTATGCTATCTTTATTTTTCTTTTATAAAAGTATAAAAGAACAAACATTAACTTCGCTTGTTCTATTTATAGTATCTTCAGCTTTAGCGTTTTACTCTTTTTATCCAGCTGTTATGATTATTTTGGCTGAATTTTTTTGGCTTATTGTATTTTATAGAAGGAATCTTAATAGAATCCGGAAGTATCTTTTCGCTTTCGCCGCAATAGCAATTTTACTTTTACCCGGCTTTATTCAGGCCTATAGCGGTTTGACATGGAAGGCTGATTATGGAGATTATTTCTGGGGCTGGCGCGCTCCTGAAATATTGCCGTCTTTAATGGCTATTTTTGGGGGTGTAAGAGGGTTTATTCCTGTAAATGTCTTTATTTTTTTATTAGGCTGTGTAGGCTTTTTAATTAGAGAAACTGAAAGAGCTAAAGGGATACTTTTATTTCTGGCTATATTTTTTCCTTGTCTCGCGCTTGTCGGCTGTTTTTTTCTAAGAATTAATATAACAGAGAGATATTTTTTATTCATTTATCCTTTTTTTCTCATTATTTCCGCATATGGTATTTTAGGCCTTAGAAAGAAAGTGTTTATTATTTTGCTTGTTTTACTGTTTAACAGTTCGCTCTTTATGTTTATTTTTAGCAAAATTAATTTTGATACTAAAAAGTATATCCCTAATGATTATATAAGGCATTATCTTGATTTCAAATTTTTAGCTGATTTCGTAAAAAATAATTATAAAGAAGGCGATATTGTCATTATAGAACAATATAAAGGCTTATTAGCAACTCAATATTATTTGGATAAAAATAATATTTTTCCTGTAAAAATAATAAAGCCTGGATGTGGGTCTCATTCTTATTATAGATATGACAGTGATAGAATTAAAAATTTTTTCGGTTTAGTTGAGTATCAGCAAAATCCTAAACGTTTAGAAAAGCTCTGGAAAGAAAATAAGAGAGTATTGCTTATAGATTTAAACCATATCCATTATAATGATAGTCAAGGTATTATTCAGAAATGGATTGATATCAACTATAGTAAAAAAATAAAATTTTCCGGAGGAAATATTTATCTTTTTGATGATGAATTGAAGAAAAGTTTTATTGACAAAAAAACATATAAATGTAGTAAAGCGGTTTGTTTCTTGGGCTGTCAGGGTAAAAGTCGGGCAATTACTTATCCTTTTCAAAGAAGGTAATGCTACCAGTCAATTTATTGGCAATAATAAAATATTATTTTATTATTGCCTGATAGATAAAAAGTAATTAGAAAAAATATGCAGAAAAATGAAATTATCTCCATTATTGTTCCTTTATATAACGAAGCGAAAAATATAAATATATTATATAAAGAGTTGCTGGAAGCATCTAAATTATTAGATAGTGATTTTGAAATTATTTTAGTGAATGACGGCAGTAAGGATAACACTATAAGTATATTAGCTGATCTTTATAATCATAAGGGCAATACAAATTTAAAAATAGTCACTTTCATAAAAAGATTTGGACAGACGCAGGCTATCCAAGCAGGCATAGATAAGGCTCAGGGAAATATTATTGTTTTAATAGATGGAGATCTGCAAAATGAACCCAAAGACATACCTCTTCTTATAAATAAATTAAAACAAGGCTGGGATTTAGTAAATGGCTGGAGAAGGCTTAGGAAAGGGCCTTTTTTTTCAAAGTCTTTACCTTCTTTAGCGGCTAATATGATAATACGGCGCTTTACTGGAATTGATTTGCATGATGTTGGCTGTGGATTAAAGGTATTTAAAAGAAAGGTATTAGAGGGCCAATTCTTTTTAGGCTCCATACATCGATTTTTTCCTTTGCAGGTGGCTTTAAAAGGATATAAAGTTGGCGAAGTCATAGTGAGCCATAAAAATAGAATATATGAAAGAAGTAAGTATGGCTGGTTGCGCATCTACGAGGTAGTTTTGGATATGTTTAGAATGCAGTTTTTTGAAAAGTATTTTTCTTCTCCTTTGTATTATTTCGGTATACCTGCCTTTATCTTACTAGGCATAGGAGTATTCTTAGGCATTTTTGTTATTGTTCGAGAAGCGTTTTTTGGAGGGGATTGGCTCAGCCCGTTGTTTTTTATTTCTATAATTTTATTTTTTTTAGGCATACAAATATTTCTTTTGGGGATAATAGCAGAGGTATTAGTAAGAATTTTCTTGCGGGACAATGAAAAAAAGCCATATATAATTCAAGAATTTAAAGAATAGATTTAAACTGCACGAAAAGGGTTATGCGCGCCATATGTGCTTGAAAGCATTGTTTTCTCATCTTAAGCTAGTTGTTTTTTATAGGGGAGTTATTTCAATCCATAGATTATTTAAGGAACTCTTAATTATTGCCGTTAGAGGTTTTGCTCATTTTCCCGCAACAATAAACATACTCATAACTCAGAAGTGTAATTTTTCCTGTCATATGTGTTTTTGGAGTAATTCTGATAATATTGATAGCACCGAAAAGAAGGAGTTAAACACCAGCCAAATAGAGAAAATCGTTCATCAAATAAAAGAATATAAACCATTGATACATATTGGCGGCGGAGAGCCTTTTATGCACCAGGATTTATCGGAAATAGTCGCGGTAATTAAGCAGAATAAACTTAAATGTATAATAACTACTAATGGATTTTTGATGGATAGAAAATATACTGATAAGCTTATTAAAATGAATCTAGATATATTAATTATTTCTTTGTATGGGATAGAGAGCGTTCATGACCAGATTACCGGCGTGAAACACTCTTTTAAAGAGACAATGAAGAATATGAAGTATTTTTTAAAAATGAGGCACAGTACCAAAATATTTGTTAGTATCGTGCCTTTACCGGAAAATATAAAGACAATTAAGCAATTAGTAGGCGATTTGAGCAGTATTGGTGTAGATGCTGTTAAAATAGAGCAGCTTAATTTTCTTACTGATCAAGAATACAACAATTTAGCTAATAATAATGGAAGCTTCAACTTTTTACCTACAGCTTTTATTAAAGAAGGCTATTTCAGTCAAAGTTTTGCTGAAAATTTAGCATACCTCTATAGTGAACTTAGTCAGATTTATAGCAATTTTGTTTTTATCAAACCTTATTTGAGCCGAAGTCAGCTTATAGATTGGTATACAACAATTCCTCGGTGGTCTAAATGTTTTTTTCTTACCCATTCCCTATTTGTGAATTATAATGGTGATATAGTCCCTTGCCAGTCTTTTTCTCGTTGTGTATTAGGCAATATAGAAAGAAATTCTTTGAAGGACATATGGACGTCTGAAAAATATAAAAAATTCAGGAAAGCCGTAGCTGTTTCTAAGCCAATAAGTTGTGTAAGGTGCTGTAAGAATTGAGTGATTTAGATAGTGCGCCTTGTTTAATAATTGTAAAAAACAACATTAAGAGAGCAAGAAATCAAATAATATGTGTGGAATTTGCGGGATAAAAGGATTAAGTTTAGAGAAAAGAAACAGGTTTATAGATGATATGCTTGGTATTTTATACCATCGCGGTCCTGACGAAAAAGGGAAGCATCTTGATGAAAACATTTCGTTGGGTATAAGAAGGCTGAGTATTATAGGTTTAAAAATGGGTTCCCAGACGATATTTAATGAAGATAAAAGTTTAGCAGTAGTATGCAATGGAGAGCTGTATAATTTTTATCTGTTAAAAGATAACTTAATAAAGAAAGGTCATATTTTTTACACTGATACTGATTCTGAAGTATTAGTTCATCTTTATGAAGAGTACGGCCCAAACTGTCTTAAATATATAAAAGGAATGTTTGCTTTTGCTTTATGGGATAAGGTTAAGAAGCGCCTTTTTATAGCAAGGGATAGATTTGGGATTAAACCTTTATATTATTATAATAAAGATGGAATATTCGCCTTTTCTTCAGAGCTAAAAGCTTTACTAAAGCTGCCTTTTATAGAGAAAAAATTAGACAGTAAGGCTTTAGACTTATATTTTTCTTTAGAGTATGTTCCCTGTCCTTATTCTATTTTTAAAAATATCCATAAACTTAAGCCGGCTCATTATATTTTCTGTAAAGACAATAATGTTGAAGTTCAACGTTATTGGAATTTAGGCGAATGCGCTGTTAATAATAAAATATCTTTTTATGAGGCAAAAGAAGAGCTGAAGAACCTTCTTTACAATTCAGTAAAAGAGCATCTTATAAGTGACGTTCCTTTAGGGGTATTTTTAAGCGGAGGAATAGATTCTATCAGTTTAGCGGTATTAGCAAAGAAATCGCGCGCCCAGCGTCTCTCTACTTTTTCTATAGGCTTTAAAGAAAAAACATTTGATGAGTCAAGATATGCTTTTCTTGCGGCAAAATACCTGGGAACCAGCCATTACGCGTATACTTTTACTATAGATGACTTTATAGGTAGTTTTCATGAAGTAACAAGCCTTTTAGATGAACCATTCGCTGATATGTCCATATTTCCTACCTACTTTCTTTCTAAATTTTCCCGTAAACACATAAAGGTTGCTTTATCCGGAGAAGGCGCGGATGAATTATTTATGGGATATCCAACTTACATTGCCCACAAGTACATAAAATTATTCAATAAATTTCCTCAGATGTTTCAAAAAATAAGCAAACGCTTAATAGATTTATTGCCAGCTTCTGATAAATATTTCAGCATAGATTTTAAATTAAAACAGTTCATTAGAGGAGCGAATATTCAAGACCTTATTTTAAGGCATCTTTTATGGATGGGGGCATTTTCAAGCAGTGAGAAGGAGTGTCTTTTTAATAGAAGTATAGGTTGTGAGACTGTTGATGATTTTGCTAAGAGCTTTAGAGATTTAGAATCCAGTTCTTGCAGCCGAATTATTCAGCATTTAGATATCTCCACTTATCTTTGTGATGATTTACTGGTTAAATCTGATAGAGCCGGTATGTTTTCTTCTTTAGAAGTGAGGGTGCCTTACTTAGATCATCAATTGGTTGAATTTACTTTAAGCCTTAGGCCTGAATTTATATATCAAAAAAAGCTATTAAAGGAAGCTATGGCCGGAATTCTACCGAAACAAATCTTATCTCGGCCAAAAAAAGGCTTTCCTATTCCTTTTTCTGATTGGCTTAGAGATAAAAAATTCTTTGGAATTGTGGAAGAATTTTTTAATAAGAATTTTATAATTAAACAAAATATTTTTAACTATGATTATGTCAACTATTTATTTAATGAGCACCTGTCAGGTAAGAGAGACAATAGAAAAAAAATAAGAACTTACTTGATGTTCCAAGCTTGGTATGTAAACTATAAGCTGGTTAGCTAAAAAGCAAAATTAAAAATGAATATAGCTTTAATTCAATGCCCTTTTTGGAGCGTAATGACACCGCCCTATAGCATAGCTTTGTTGTCGGCATGTTTAAAAAAAGAAGGTCATAGCGTTTTGTGTTATGATTTTAATGTCAAATTGCAAAGGTATTCTGAATTTAAAAAGAAATCATCTTCCTCTGGAGCAGAGAATGAGGATATAGATTGGTATGATAGAGATTCGGTATTAAGATTTATAAAAGAATATGATTATTATATTAATCAACTGATAGATGAAGTTTTAGAAAAAGATATCCAAATAGCAGGGTTTACTATTTATGACACTTCCCGGTGGTTTAGCGGGGAAATTGCTTCCAGAATTAAGGAGAAATCTCCGGCAGTAAAGACAGTAGCTGGGGGGATAAGTTGTTTTAGGGAAAATTTTGCCATTGAATTTTTACAAAATCATAATGTTGATGCTGTATGCCTTCAGGAAGGAGAAGTAGTTTTTAATAATTTAGTAAATACTATTAAAGATAATAAAGGCCGCATTGGCTATTGCCCGGGATTTATATATAAGGACAGTAATGGTAAAATTATAAATTGCGGCAAGCAAGATCTTGTTGATAATCTTGATTCTTTGCCTTTTGCTGATTTTAAGGATTTTGATTTACGGTTATATGATGAAACTGGGGTGCCTATTTCTACCAGCAGGGGGTGTATTAATTGTTGTTCTTTTTGCGAGGAATCAATATTATGGGGAAAATATAGAAGAAGAGAGGCTGCCAATATTTACGCGGAGATAGATTATCAGTTAAAGAATAACCATCAAGCTGAATATTTCTTTTTTAATGACTCTCTTGTTAACGGCGATATGAAAAATTTATGTAAGTTAGTTGATTTAATTATAGAGAAAAATACAAAGTTTACCTGGAGCGGCCAGGCAATGATTAGAGAAGGAATGAATTTTGAATTTTTAAAAAAAATGAAAAAAGCTGGTTTTTCATCGGTAAGTTATGGCTTGGAGAGCGCCAGCCCTAAGATTTTAAAATTAATGAGAAAGAATTTTTCTACTATCTTAGCCGAAGAAGTAATTCAAAATACAAAAAAAGCGGGGATTTCTTCAAGTATTAATATAATCGTTGGGTTCCCCGAAGAAACATGGGAAGATATTAATTTAACAGTGAATTTTCTAAAAAGAAATCTTGAATTTATAGATACAGTTTATCTCCATTCTTTAGTGTTAATGCCTTCTTCTCTTCTTTATCGGGAAAGGAAGACTTTTGGAATCTTTATTTTAAACAGAAACAGAACCAATGGCTGGTTAATTGAGGGTGAAAAAAATTATTTTCAAGCAAGGTTAGAGAAGTTAGAATTTATTAGGGAATCTTTGGGTGATAAAGTTAAGATACCTTTTAATAATTTAATTAGATTAAAGGAGAGTTAAAAATGGGTAGAGCGCAGAGAGAATTAGAAAAATGCATTGAGGTTCAATTTGAGGCATTAAACAGTAATATTAATTCTTGTAATAATAGGTTGGAAGATCAGATAATTCACCTTGCAGGGGCGCATACGAAGGAATTAAGGGAATGTCTCGATGTTCAATTTGAGCAGTTAAATATTACTATTAATTCTTGTAGTGACAGGATAGAAAAGCAGATAATTCATCTTTTAAGGGTACACACAAAAGAATTAAGAGAATCTATGGAGGTTCAATTCAAGATTTTAGAGAAAGTCGCCAGAAACTTAAGCAGAGATTTAGCGATTTTGTCAGATATAATAGATAAGAATACTCAGACTTATATTAGTCAAACGCAGAAGATAGTTAAGATTTCCGATCAAAGCTCTAAAAGCATAAAATAAACTTGGAGTGCAGGAGTAGGAGAGAACAATGGATATAAGGGAATTGTATGGTTTTCAAATTTATAAAGATTGGTTTTGTAAGCTGCGTTTAGAACAATTAGCTATTGAAGGCGGGCATTTAAACCTTGATCCTGAATCTCGAATTAATGAATTAGCTAAAAGAATAAGTTTGAAAGGTTTTCGGGTTTTAGAATTAGGCTGTTTAGAGGGGTCACATTCTTCTATGCTTCAAGCTTTAGGAGCAAAAGAGGTTATTGCCATTGAAGGAAGAATAGAAAATTTCTTAAAGTGTTTAATCGTAAAGAATGCTTTATCTTTAGATAAGTGCAAATTTTTATTAGGAGATTTAAATGATATATTGCCGGTTTTATCCGGACCGTTTGGCTTATGTTTTGCCTCAGGTATTCTTTACCATTTGGAGAATCCCGTTTCTGTTCTTTCCCGCGTTGCTCAGCTTACTGATAATTTATTTGTCTGGACGCATTACGCTGTTAGAGATGACCCTCACGGCCCCATAATAGAGATGGATTATCAAGGCTGTGTTTATCGAGGCAAGCATGTAAAAGAAGACCTTCAAAATTGCCTTTCTGGTTTGCATCAGAACTCGTTTCGGATGTTAGAGGATGATATGCTTACAATGGTAAGAAATGTAGGCTTTAAAAAGATTGAAGTAATCCGGAAAGAAAATCATAAAGGTAGCCCAGCAATTACCTTTTTGGCAAGGAAATAAATGAATTATCTTAAGGAATTTGAGGTTAATTTGGCTTATCATTTTTCCGAGGTTTTGGAACAGCCGCTGGTTCAGCCTCGATGGGTGTATATTAGCTTAAGCCATAACTGCACTTATAATTGCCGAATGTGTATGGTTGTTAAAACTTTAAAGGGTTATGAATTGTCTAAAGAGGTATTGGAAAGAGCTTTTGAGCAGATTGCTCTGTGGCCGCGTAATCGCACAGTAGTTATTACTGGAGGAGAGCCTTTTTTGCGGAAAGATATTTTTGAAATAATAAATTCTTCTGTCATCAAAGGGATAGAAACTGAGGCGGTTTCTAACGGAGCGTTAATAAATGAAGAATTAGCTTTTAAGATTATTTCGTCGGGATTAGGAAATATCGCTATTTCTTTAGATGGAGCAAAAGAGGATACCCATGATTTTATAAGAGAAAAAGGAAGTTTTAAAAAAGCTGTAAAGGCCATCAAAAATCTTGTAGAGGTAAAACAAAAGATAAAGTCTGGGCCTCAAATATCAGTTTGGACGACAATAATGAAGGAAAACATGGATGAGCTATCTGATATTATTTATTTGGTTAGAGATTTAGGGGTAGAGTGTCTTGTTTATCATCCGGTAATCGTAGCTCAGGCTGATATGCAAAATACCTCTTCCAGCGCGCCTTTTTGGATAAAGGAAGAGGGGTTAAAATTTTTAGAGAAACAAATTGATAAAATCATTGCTTATAAAAGAAAGAATGGGCTGGTAGCTTTTTTGCATAATCCTTATCTTTGGATTAAATATTTTAGAGGAAACTTGACTAAAAAGGATTGGAAGTGTAACCCTTTTGCCTTTATAAATGTAGGCCCTGACGCTGAAATGAGAAGCTGCGGGGCCAGCTTCGGTAATATAAAAGAAATGGATATGAAAAGTTGTTTAAACACGGAAGAAGCGTTTAAGGCCAGAAAACTAATGAAGTCTTGCCCTAAGCCCTGCCTACAAACTTGCTGGGCTCATCCCGAGTCTGATTCTTTGCCCGAGATAATAGATAATTTTATAGACAGTGTAAAAAACAATAAAGATAAAGGTGAATTTTTAAAACAGGCTTTGAAGATATTAGAGAGATATGAAGATAAGGTAAAGGGTTACAAGGATGCTTAGGCTAAAAGAAGTTATTATATCAATAACTAACCGTTGTAATTTAAAATGTAAGATGTGTGATATTCCGGTTAATCTTATGGAGGAACTGGATACTTTTCAATGGAAGCAGGTTATTGAGGAAGCTTCTTTAATCGGCGCGGAAACTATAGTATTCAGCGGCGGGGAGCCTTTATTAAGAGAGGACATATTTGAGCTTATTACGGCGGCAAAAGATAACCGGATGAATGCCTGCCTTACTTCTAACGGTTATTTATTAGATGAAAAAGCCGCTGGTAAGCTTGCCGCGTCAGGGGTTAATGTGGTTAATGTTTCTTTAGAGGGGCCTGAAGAAATTCATAATTATTTAAGAGGGCAAGGAACCTTTAAAAGAGCAGTTAAGGCTTTAGAAAATTTAAGGAAATATGGGGTTGAATCTACCATAGCGGTTATGGTATCAAAACATAATTACAACTCTATGCCTTATATTGTAGAATTAGCAAAAAAATACGGGGCAAGCACTATAAGATTTCAACCTTTTAGCGTAATTTTTATGGATAATGAATCTTTAAAGAGCAGTTTTTTTATAAATAAGAAACAGATAAAAAAAGTAGAGGCAATATTTGAAAAAGTTATTGAATTAAGTAAAAAATATAAAATTTCCACCAACCCCACAAATTATCTTAGAGCTATTCCTTTTTACCTAAGCGGTAAAAAAATAGCTTTTCGAAATGGCTGTAACGCTCTTTGGACTTCTTGCCCTATAAACGCCTGCGGTGATATTTTTCCCTGCTGGGCTATTATAGATAAGAAGAAACAGATTGGTAATGTGGGGAAAAATAGCTTTTTTGAATTATGGTATTCAAGAGAACATAGCGGCATAAGAGAGTTAATAGTTGATGAAGGGTGCCGCAGCTGTATGATGAGTTGTTATGACGGTGTGTTTGGCCAAAATAGAGAAGAGAAGTATTTTCTTAATTTATTCAGAAAAATAAAAAATATTTCCGCTCAAAAGTTAATTGATAAACTTACACGGTATTTAAGAAAAAGAACTGTGCAATTAAAATTAAGGTGCAAGTTTTATAATTCTTACCGAGGTTCGTTTAGAAATATTTTTAATAGGATATTTAAAAATGTTCAAAGAAAAATGAGTGTTAGAAATATAAACAATAAAGGTCAAATTGAGAAATCTCTTGAAGAAATTAGCTTATTAAAGAAAAGGTTGAATAAGGAAATAGCTAAATTGAAATGAAAATCAGTCTGTATATCCCCTGTTTTAACGCTGAAAGCTATATAGAAGATACTCTTAAAGGAGTATTTAGTCAAACTCTTAAGCCTGATGAGGTTGTTATCGTAGATGATAATTCAAGTGACAGGACAGTTGAAAAGGTTTCACCTTACCCGATAAAGCTTATAAGGCATAAGCATAATAGAGGTTTAGCTGTTGCCAGAAATACAGCAGTAAAAAATATAGATTCTAAATACATCGCTTCTTTAGACGCTGATTGCGCCCCTGAGCCCGGCTGGCTGGAGACGCTGATGAAAAGATTTACTTCTTCAGATATAGCAGGAACAGGAGGAAAGCTTTTAGAAAAGAATCTTTCTACAACATTTGATTTATGGCGCGCAGTGCATATGAAACAATATTGGGCAGAAGGAGAGTCAGCTCCTCCTTTTTTATTTGGCTCTAATACAGTTTTTCGCCGTCAAGCTTTAACAGAGGTTGGGGTTTATAGTGAAAATTTTAGGGATAACTATGAGGATGTTGATATTTGCGAGCGTCTTAAGAAAAAAGGGTATAGTTTAGTTTATGAGCCTAAGGCAACGGTCAAGCATTTAAAACGCGATAATGTTTGTTCGGTTTTAAATAATTATTGGAAGTGGAATTTAGCTTTTCATCAAAAAAAGGGGTGTTATTCCAGCCCCAAAGGGTTTTCTCGTAAGTTAAGAGAGAATGTTGGTTTAGCAAACCGCTATATACATGAAGATATCATTTCCAATCAACATCAGTTACTTTATTTAGATTTTTTATTAGGCCTGCATAATTCCTTAAAGGATTTAGAATACTTCACTTATCAAAAAATTCAAAAACCAAATTATTCTATCTCATCTTTTTGGTTTTCTTTAATAGATTTATCTTTGTTTTATCGTTTCAGCCTTGAGAAAAAAGAAATTGTTACCTTGATGCCCAAAGCCAATATGTTTTTACAGAATTTTTTTGCTTTAAATTTAGTTTTAGGGAAAATTATTCGGGAAAAATTTGTGAGCCGTAAATTCAAAAAAATATTATACAGGCACTTATTATTTTCAGTTTATTCAATAACAGATAATATTTTTTTGGATAAATTATTAGATTTAACAGAATCGCGTTATGATTGGAGCCGGTTTTACAAGGTCAACCATTCTAATCTTAACAATATATTTTTAAGAAAACTATCTTTTGATTTTAAAAAATGGCTAAATAGTTTAGCCTTTGATCATCCTGAGGCAATCCGGATGATTCAGTCTTCCGCGGAAAATATGGGTGAATAAAAAAAAGAGAGGTGTGATAATGAAGACAGATAAAATGCCGGTAACCATTATTTTATTAGCTTTTTCGTGGATAGCCGCGATTTCAGCGTTTTCTATAGCCGTTTATTTTTTTATTTTTAAGTTTGGCGATGTTTATTCGTTAATAAAGGGTATTTCAATACTACTGGGTGGATTATTATTGGCTTGTGCAATTAGGATGTTTGGAAATATTGGCCAGATACTTTGTGATTTTAAGAATTTTTTTATGCATGATTTTGATAAAATGTTTTTTCAAAACATTAAAGAAATCAGAGAAACCTTAAGGAATGGTTTTATCAACCTCAAGCAAAGCTCTCAGGATCAGGTAGAAGAAACCAAAAAAGCCTTAGGCAGCCTTGGGAGTCAGGCAGAAGAAATCAGAGAAACCTTAAGGAACGGTTTTATCAACCTCAACCGAAGTTTTCAGAGTCAGGCAAAAGAAACCGAAGAGGTTTTAAGGAATGGTTTTATTAGTCTTGGTAGAAGCTCTCAAAATCAGAAGAAGGAATTAAGTCAAATTCTTGAGCAGATGAATTGTGATTTGAGAGATATAAATCAAAGTATTCATCAAATAAAAGTTTTTTTTGAAGAAATCGAAAGGCATTTAGATTTTAAGAAATAAAATGCGGGCACTTTTATTAAACCTTCCATGGAGAGAAGAACAGCGTTTGGGAGTAAGGGCGGGTTCACGCTGGCCGTTTACCTCCTTACCTGAAAAAGACGGGCGTATTCATTATGTTCCTTTCCCCTTTTTTCTTGCTTATGCCGCGGCTGTTTTGAAAAGAGAAGGGAAATCAGTTAAATTATTTGACGCTATTGCCGAAGGCGTTAGCGAGGAGAATTTTTTTAAAAAAATTTACTGTTTTAATCCGGAATTTATTCTTGTGGAAACTTCATGCCCGTCGTTTAAGAATGATTTAAGAATTATTCACAAAATTAGGGATATCTTGCCTGACTGTCAAATAGCCTTAAGCGGGCCTCAAGCCAGTGTATTTCCCGAAAAAATCTTAAGAGAATATAGCATTATTAAGTATATACTATTGGGAGAATATGAATATATTTTATTGAATCTAATAAATTGTTTAGAAAAGAAGATAAATTTAAAATCCGTATCAGGCTTAGCTTATCGAGAAGACGGCGAGATTAAAATCAATTTTTCGCAGCCGGCCATTGATAACCTTGACAGTTTGCCTTGGCCGGAAAGAGAGGATATGAATATCTATAAATATAATGATGGTTTTGCCGGCTTGCCTGTGCCAAATGTTCAAATCTGCGCCAGCCGGGGGTGCCCCTTCCAATGCAATTTTTGTCTTTGGCCTCAAACAATCTATAAAGAACGTAAATATAGAAAGAGAAATCCCGTAGATGTTGTGGATGAAATGGAATATTTACTTAATAATTTTAAATTTAAAGCAGTATACTTTGATGATGATGTATTTAATATTAATAAAGATTATGTTTTAAATATTTGTAATGAGATAGTAAAAAGAAAAATTAAGATACCTTGGGCAATTATGGCCAGAGTTGACCTTATGGATAAATCTTTGTTAAAAGTTATGTCCGGCGCCGGGCTGTACGCGGTTAAATATGGAATAGAATCAGGGGACCAGAATATATTGAATTCTTGCGGGAAAGATATGGATTTAGATAAAGCTTATCAAGCGATTAGGCTTACTAAACAGTTTGGCATAAAGGTTCATTTGACCTTTTGTTTAGGCTTACCCGGAGAAACAAAACAAACTATTCGCAGGACAGTTAAGTTTATTAGAGACGTTCAACCGGATTCATCACAATTTTCTCTTGCTACTCCTTTTCCGGGAACAGAATATTTTGAATATTTAAAGAATAGAGGAGAGCTCATCTCAGAAGATTGGCAGAGTTATGACGGTAATTATAAGTGTGTTGTCCAAACACCAGATTTAAGCAGTGGTGAATTAGAGAGGATAAGAATTGTTCTCGATAATAATTTTAACGCATAATAGTAGAGAGTTTATAAGGATTTATCTACTGATTGGAAGGAGAGATTTTTTTCTTTTTTAATGTCTGTTTCTTTTTATTATTTATTTTTAAAATAGCTTTTGCCGCTTTAAGGAGCTTTTTCGCGTTTTTAATTACGGCTGAGGCATTCTTTTTTGAGAAGTTTCGTTTATAGTCAGCGTCTTCACGCAAAATCATAGATTGTTGGAAGGCTTCGGCTAAATTATTTTCAAGGGCGCCGTCTTTCACGAAAAGTTCTTTTGTTGCTAAATAAAGACAGTAATGGCCGCGTTCTCTATATCCTTTGGAATAAAGAAGAGCCCTTGCAGTGTGAAACATCGCGTAGTAGCCTTTTATGGTTGCCCATTTAAAACCGGAGTTAGCAAACTCTTGTTTTGCTGATTGTAAATCGTCTTCGGCATCTTTAATCTCAAGATCAGTTAAATGTTTTGCCGCTTCAAAAATAAAAATTCTTTTTCGGGCCAAACAGTCTTTAAAGGTAATCTTCATTGATTTCACTTTCCCAAAGGATTTTCCCTTTTTTTACTTGCTCTATAAATACTTTGCTTTCTTTAGCTGTTTTTGCCATATCAGCAGGTGATTCTATTATAGCCTGTATTTTCTTGTTAGCAATTTTGGGAGAATAAGAATATTTGCTGATTATCGAACGAACTATATCTTCTCCGGTAGTTAAGATAAAAAGGTCTATATCACTTTCTTGTGTATTCTCACCAGTGGTACAGCTGCCAAAAAGTACTATTTTACGGGTATACGGTTTAAGTTTTTCAATCAAAGGCTCTAGAAGCAATAAATTGATTAGAATTTTAAATTCTTGAAGATAAGGGTTTGATGAGGCTACTGTATAATAATTCATTTTTCCTTCTATTTTTCTTTCAACAATTCTTTTTTTATACAAGTCGTTTAAAAGGCGGTTTGCAGATCCGTAGCTAACCCCGGATCCTCTGGCAATTTCCCGTTCATAACAAGATTTACCGGAGTTTAAAAGGAGGTATTTTAAAATTTTTTGACAGTTGCTGGAAATAAGATATTTCGTAGTCATTATATTACCACTCATTAAAACAAGCATTTACTCACTAAAATGAGTATACAACTGTTATTTTTCTTGTCAAGGTGTTTATTTTCCGCTTCGCCGCCTACGAGGCGGTTAGGGTAAGTTTTTTATCCGCGCCTCGTAGGTGTTTGGCTTGCGCACTTTGTTTTACGTTATTATTTTGACAAATAGTTTAAAAAGGTTGATGGTAGTTTAAAGCAGAGTATAATTGTTTATTATAAA
Organism: Candidatus Omnitrophota bacterium; assembly: GCA_043815445.1. Classification (GTDB taxonomy): domain Bacteria; phylum Omnitrophota; class Gorgyraeia; order Duberdicusellales; family 4484-171; genus JBDRIY01. Next base: position 53,159 of record JBDRIY010000054.1, on the reverse strand, counting down.
TAGACAAAATAGAAGTATACTAAATAATTTGCTTAGAGATTGGACTATATAGCAATAATATTATTTAAAAAATGATTTCAGTAGTAATTTTAACTCATAATAGCAGAGAGTTCATAAAGCCTTGTTTGGATTCGGTATTTAGCCAAGAGGGGTATCGGAATTTTGAGGTAGTTGTTGTAGATAATGCTTCTGGTGATGGTACGCCGGATTTAATCGGAAAATACCCTAAGGTTATCTTAATTAAGAACAAAGAAAATCTTGGCGCTTGTAGGGGAAGAAATCAGGGGATAGAGGCAAGCAAAGGGGATTGGATTTTGACTTTAGATTGTGATGTGGTTTTGGAGAGAGATTTTTTATTGAAGGCGGTAGAGGAAATCGGCAAAGCGTCTTTAGACATAGGAATAGGACAGCCGAAGATTTTTAATTATGATAAGAAAACAATTTATTCTTGCGGCTTGCGCCTTTCTTGGGCCAGGAGGTTCTTTGATATTGGTAAGAATAAGAAAGATTGTTTAAAATTTAGTAAGCCTGAGTATGTTTTTGGAGCCTGCTCAGCAGCAGCTTTTTATAACAGAGAAATGCTTGAGGAGTTAAAAGAGAAAACCGGGTATTTTGATCAGAGGTTTTTCTTTTTAGTTGAAGATGTTGATTTAGCCTGGCGGGCTCAGAAAAGAGGCTATAAAGCTTTATTTATGCCGCGGATTTCCTGTTGGCATAAAGGCAATAGTTCTAAAACCAGCAAAAAGTTACGGCAATATCTTTGCTGGTGTAATAGATTTTATTCTATAGCTAAAAATGAAGGTTTTATCAAATATGCTTTAAAGATTTTCCCGGTATTATGTTATGATTTACCACGGTTAGTTTATGGATTATGCCACTAGTGTTATTTTAAGCCTTATACAATGTCATTTCGAGGAACAAAGTGACGAGAAATCTTTCTATGCGGCCCATTAATTATAAAGATTTCTCACTTCGCTTTGCTCGTTCGAAATGACAAAGAAAGAAAGCCCGAAACAAACGATAGCATTACGAGATAGTCTATTATTTAGATGTTTAACATGAAAAAGAAGATAATTATTTTTAGTTCAGGCTTTTTTATTTATGGAGCGGAAAGGGGCTTGGTTAATTTTGTTAAAGTAGTTAAAGATAAATTTGAAGTTATTGTAGTTTTACCCAACCCCGGGCCGCTGGAGAAAGAGGTAAGAGAGGTTTATCCCGAGGTAAGTATAAAGATATTTCCCTTAGCAATTTTAAAGTTTTCCTTATCGCCGTTTTATTATTTTAGTCTTACTTTTCTTTTGATTGTAAATGTCTTTTATTTTTCTTTTTTTGTTATTTTTAAAAAAATAAACATAGTTTGTTCTAACAGCCTTTTATTAAGTTTTCCGGCCGCGGTGGCTAAACTTACCGGCAGAAAAAATATATGGTTTATCAGAGAATTTTTTCCTTATAGGCCGTTAAATAGAATTCGGGGCTGGTGCGTTGAGAAACTTTCCGATACCGTTATTTGTCAGTCAGAGGCTATAAAAGAAGAATTAAATATTAGGAATAAAGTAAAAGTGATTTATGAGCCTTTGGATAAGGCTAATTATACAATATACGATTCTGATATCGCGAAAAAAGAGCTGAATATTCCTGTTGGAGCAAAAGTTATTGCTTTGATTTCCCGTATCCATCCTTCAAAAGGCCAGTATGAGTTTATAAGAGTTGTAAAAGATGTTTTGAAAAAATCTCAAAATTTAGCCTTAGTAATTGCCGGAGATATAACAGTTAATAGTTTGAAAAGCCGAAAGTATAAAAGAAAAATTAAAAAATTGATCAAGAAAGAAGGCTTAAGAAATATTTTTTTTCTTGGCTATATAAATGATATCAGTAAAGTTATTTGCGCGGCTGATATTTGTGTTTTTCCTTTCAGGCGTCCAGAGCCTTTTGGCATTGCCGTAGCTGAGGCCTTAGCTTTTGGAAAGCAAACGTTTTTTACTTTTAAAGGAGGGTTGGTTGAAGTCCGGCGAATTTTTCAAAGAGGTAATAAATTAGATATGTCCAAAATTATAGAGGTAGTTTCTAATTTTGAGTATTCAGAAAAGAGCAGCTTAAAAGAACTTTTTATCCCTCAGGCATTATCATTTTCTGAGTATAAAAATAAGATTATTTCTTTGTTGGAGAATAATGAGTAATGGCTTATTTTAAAAGGATTTTTGAAAGTATAAGCGCGAAGAAACAGATTATAGGGATTAGCCTTATTTTTGGTTTTTTCTTTTTTCTACGCTTGTATCATTTGGGTTATCATGATTTGTGGTATGATGAGCTGGGCACAATCGATTATGCTCGTTTTCCATGGTATGCTTGGAATGCTCCGCTTTACTGGATATTTCTGCATTTTTGGGTAAAACTGTTTAGTATTTCAGAATTCAGTTTACGTTTTCCTTCCGTAATGTTTAGTTTTTTTTCAGTTATTTTAGTTTATGTTTTAGGGAAGGCCCTATTTAATAGAAAGACAGGCTTTATCGCCGGAATTTTTATGGGCTTGTCTCCTTTTCATATCTGGTACGCCCAGGAGGCTCGTGATTACAGTATGGTTTTATTCTTAGGCCTGCTTTCAAGCTGGTTATTTTATAAGGCGATGCGGGAAGATAAACTTAGGTTATGGATATATTTTATACTAGCGTCTATAGCTGGACTTTATACTAATTATTTTTATATATTTTTATTCTTATCTCAATGCTTATATTTAATATTTATTAGAAGAGCGCGACTACGCTTTAAGGAAATAGTTTGTTTTTTAACTATTATTTTCGGATTTTGTTTTTATTTAAGCCGATTTTTAGATAAATTTTATTATATTTGGAGAGGGTTTTGGATTCCCGAGCCTCAGTGGAAGTCTTTGCTGATTACTCTGGAAAATTTTATAACCGGATATAATGGTTTTCCAGCCTTATATTTTGTTGGAAATTTAATAGCCGGAACACTTTTTTTATCCGTCCTTAGCGCTATTTACAAAAAAAAAGAATTACGAAAAAACTTTTTGTTTTGTTTATTTTTATTTTTTATTCCTATTGCCGCGGCTTTTCTTTTTTCTAAGATTTTTTTTTCTATTTATTTAGACAGGGGTTTCATCATTTTCAGCCCTTATTTCTATATTATTTTATCTTTAGGGATAGTTTCTTTGAAAGGAGCGCTAATAAGGAGAATCTTGACAGGGGTATTGATTTCACTACTTTTTACAACTAATTTTATGTATTTTACCGATAAGATGTTTGTGCCGTTGGAACATCATACCGGCGCTTACATAAAAAAGCCGATTAAGCCTATAGCGCGGTTTTTAGATGAGAATACAGGAGAGCGGGATATAATTGCTTTTACCAATGAATCAATTATGCCTTCAGCAGGGTTTTATATGAAAAAAAAGCTGAGTTTTTATTACTTTTTTGACCCGCGATTTCTTGACGGCAGTTGGCAAAGGCCGATGCGGGAGGGCGGATATCAAATATCGTTCAATAAGATAAATAAGCTTAAATTTAAGAGCTTATGGGTTATTTATTGCGACTGGGCAAGAAGCGGAAAAATAGACGAAAATTCCCAATCTATTAAGGAATATTTAGATAAAAACTTTAAACTTAAATTAGTTAAGAATATTGATGGGGCAATAATATATAAGTATATAAGAAAACAATTTTTGAAGCAGAGTTTATTGAATTGAGATTATGTAAATTACACATTGACATATTTCTAAATTTATGTTATATATTAAGTGGAGGTGAAAGAGAAGATGAAGCAAATAGTGAGAGAAATTGCAAGAAATGGACATTTTACCATTCCCAGAGAAATCCGGAAACTTTTGGGAATTAAAGACGGAGATTTTGTAAAGCTTGCTGTCCGGAATGGCCAGATAGTGGTAACACCTTTAGTTTTTGTTAACAAGGACCAGAGATATTTTTTCAGTCCGGAATGTCAAAAAGAAATTAAAGAGTCGGAAGAGGCCTTTAAAAAGGGAGATTTTTCAACCTATAAATCAGTTGAGGATTTGAAAAAAGACATTGAAGGATGATCAGAGAAATTTATATCCCCGGCCCTTTAAAAAAGAAGCTTAAAAACAAGAAGGGGTTATCAAAGCAAATAAGAGAAAAGTTCTATTGGTGCCTTGATACTCTTATGAAGAATCCCCGTCATCCTTCCCTTAGGCACAAACCCATAAAAGGAACTATAGACCACTGGGAATTCAGTATAACTATGAATTATAGATGTGTTTATCGGCGTATGGGCGATAGCGCTTTTATTCTTACTATAGCAAAGCATGAAGATACTTTCTAAAATTATTTTGTTCTTAACTATTATTAAAAAATGATTCCTGAAATAGAGTTTATTAAAGCTGTTGTCAGAAAATTAGTTGGTGTAGAAGAAGATAATATTGAAACATTATTGAACTCTCAATCTATCAATTGGGAAAGATTTAAAGAGTTTATTAATTATCATGAATTAACGCCTTTTGTTTATTCTTTAGTTAAGGATTTTAGCTCGTTGTTGCCTTTGGATTTAATAGAGTTTTTGAAAAATAACCATTATTGCGCTTTGGTTCGTTGTCAAGGTATCCGGCAGGAGTTTTTGCGGATATTAACTGCTTTTGAGCAGGCAGAAGTTATGCTTTTACCTCTTAAAGGCGCGGCATTGCTTGAGGATATATATATCCGGATGCCTTTGCGGCTGATGACGGATATAGATTTTTTGGTTAAAGAGGGGGATGTTGAAAAGGGGGCGTCAATATTATATGATGCAGGGTATAAGAAACAGTTAGGCGGTTTTACTGAAGAATATTGGAAACAAGATCAGTGCCATATTACTTTTGTTTTTAAAAAAGAAAATAAATTATGTGTTACTGAACTTCACTGGGGTATTGATTTTAAGCGAAAAGGCAGGGCGATATTGCCGGAAATTTGGGACAGGGTTCGAGAAGTTAATAGAGAAGGCAGGGCGATAAAACTACTTTCGCCGGAAGATACTCTTTTTAGCTTAGCCTTGCACGCGCGAAGATTTGGTAAGGTATTATCCTTAAAAAACGTTTATGATGCCGCGTTATTATTGAATAAGTATGAAAAAACTTTTGATTGGGAATACTGTCTAAATGTCAGCAAGAAATATGAGCTTTGCTCAGCTTTATTTTTTATTCTTTATCAGGTAGAATTTCTTAGCGGCCTGAATTTTTATCAGCGTTTGATGAAAGAATTGAATGTTTCTAAATATAAAAAGAAATTAATTCAAAATTTTATAGAAAAATACACTTTTTTACCGGACGCGCAAACTCAACGTAAAAAACTTTATCTTAAATCGCATTTTTTGTTATACGATACGTTTAAAGAGCCGGCAAATTATATTTTAAACATTCCTCAGGAACAATTTGCTAATTATTACGGCCTTAACGCTTATAGCCGAAAAGCTAACTTTTTCTATAAAAGCCGCCTATTTTATATGTTTTTTAAAGTAATAAGCTCGTTCACAGCCAATGTTAAAGCGTTTAAAGCTAAAGAAAAAGATTTAGACAATGATTTATCCTTTTTCGAAACATCTGGCTTTAGTATGTGGCCGTTCATAAAACAAGGTCAAAAGCTTATAATTAAAAAGATTTTGCCTGAAAGTTTGAAAATAGGAGATATTATTTTATATCAGGAAGATAATCAAAAGGTTTGCCACCGCCTGGTAAAAAAAGTAAACAAGGCAATAAACAGTTGTTTTATATTCGTGGAGATAATTCTATATCAGCGGCTCAGCTTGTCCCTGAGGAAATGTTTTTAGGTAAGGTTATGGGTATTATAAAAAATAAAAAAATAATTAGTTTTGAGAGCGTTAAGACAAGGCTTATTAACCGGTTTATTAGCATAATTGCTCCTTTAGTTAGTTCAGGAGCTAAAATATATAAATTTTTTATACACTGAGTAAACTTTTCATAACTTATTGGATCTGCATAGCAGAAAAATGCAATGGAAAATAGAAATAAAAGCAAAAGTAAACGAAGACGAGTGATATTAATCGGGGGAGGTTATAGTGTGACTGAAGGGTTAAAGAAGGATTTATGGAAGAAAATAGAAAATGAAGAAATATGGTCTCTGAATTATGCTGTTCGCGCTATGCCCTACTTACCTAAACGGCAAATATGGACTGATTGGTTTTTTCTTAAGAATAATATTAATTATATGCAGGAATTAAGCAGACAGGGCGTGAGCCTGCATAGCGTTCAAGGGCATTTTGAACAAAAAACAGTAAAGAAATATCCATTTTTGGCAAAAGTAAAGCTTTATGCTTACACTTATTCTAAGAGAAAGCAAAAGGATAAAGTGTATTACAGGCAAGTAACTAATGTTGGAATTTTCGCGCTTTCCATAGCAATGAAGGAGGAGCGCGATGAAATTTATTTATTAGGATATGATTTTGGCATTTGTCATCCAACGCAAAAGAAAACTCATTTTTATGAAGGTAAAATATCTTATATGTCTTACGGGGTTGGCCGCGTAGATTCATGGGTTTGTCTTGTTCGTAAGGTAAATGTAAACGGCAGACAAGTCATTCTTCCTAAGGAAAAGGCGCTTATTATTCCTAAAAAGGGAGTGAATGTTTTTAATATTTATCGGAATAAAAAAAAGTATATATAATGTAAGCCCAAACAGCAACATTGATAGTTTTAAAAAGATTAATTATAATGAATTTTTTGAAAGAATAAAAAGGAAAAGTTAGCTTATTGCAGTAAAGATAGTTATGGATTGATTTTCAGAACAATTACGTAAAGATAGTTTAAAACATTGTGGATATTAATATTATTGAAGATCACGATCAAGCATTAGCGGTATGGCGGAAAAGAGGGGTTAAAAACCTTGATTTAGTGCACATTGACGCTCATATGGACTTTGGTTTTTGTCCAGCAAAACCAATAAAAGAGGTATTTAGCCAGGCAAAAAGTTTGCGGGAGTTAAAAAGAAATTTAGAATACAGCCTTGCTTTTACACGTTATGAAAAAAACTTTGATAAGCAAACTAATATCGGAAATTATATTTATCCAGCAATTCAAGAAGGTATTGTTAAGAATTTTTATTGGGTTATCCCCGGCGAATTAAAGGAATTTAAAATGTCCTTAAAAATTGTTAAGAATAGCCTCAAAAATTTCATAAAAAAAGAGAATAAAAAATCTCTCATAGTAAAAGACGGTTGGGCGTCAGCTGAAATTTTAGGAAGAAAGTTTATTGTTTGTGTGTTGGATAAATTACCATTCTTAGAACAGCCTATTCTATTGGACATCGATACGGATTTTTTAGTTGTGGACAGCCTTTTAAACGCGAATAATACCATAAAAATAGGCAAAAGGCGGCCTTGGATTCTACCTCAGGAATTGGTAAATATCCTTAAAGACAAAGTCCGGCGGCCTGTAGTTACTACCATTGCTTATTCAGTAAATGGCGGTTATACCCCAATGAAATATAAACATTTAGGGGATGAAATCGCTTATTATTTTTTTCCCGAGAAGTTTAAAAAAAGATATTCGATTAATACTAAGGCCGCTGAATATTTTAACCTTTTTTATTCCACAGGAAAGAAAGAGTATTATCGTAAAGCAGTAGAAATAAATTCCGGTTATAGGGCGGAAGATAATAATTACGGCCCGCTTTATTTATCCTTAAGAAAGTTTATCCTTGCTGAAAAGGAATTCTTGAAAATATTGCGGGTTGACCCTAAAAATCCAGCCTCACTATGGGGCGTAGGTAATATTGCTTTAGAAAGAAAAGATTTCAAAAAAGCAAAAAAATATTTTTCTTTACCTTTAAATTTAACAAAAGATAGTTTATTTAGTAAGGCCCAAAAAGAAAGTATGTTTGGACTGGCAAAAACAGAGTTTAATTTAAAAAATTTTAATAAGGCCAAGAAATTGTTACTGCGATACTGCGCTTTGGAACCTTTACAAGCGCAAAGCTATTATTTTTTAGGCCACGTCTTTGAGTATGAAGAAAAATATGATGATGCCGCTGGTTTTTATAAGGATGCTATTAGAACAGGCTATAGTAATCTAGAAGTTCTATCGCGGCTTTTCAAGGTTTTGCCATATCTTAAAAACAAATTTGAGCTTATTCAATATATAAGCGATAGATATCAGGAATTTAAAAAAGGATTTTTGAAAACAAAAAGACTGCGGCAGAAGAAAAATGGAAGAGATAGGGGGTTGTATAAAATTGAGAAGAAAATGATGATTATAGAGGAAAAGTTGAGAATTTTATATCCCCGGTTTAGCGCGAGTTAGGAGTGTTTATGTTTAGGATGACTTACCAGCGCCTTAGCGGCATTAAGAATAGTCAGCCCGACAATTTTATTTTCCCTGAGGCGAATAATTACTCCTTCGTCAGTGATATCGCTGTCATCAGCAGATTGAGGCTGATCAAAATTAATATAAAGCACATCGCTTTCCGAGTCATAATTCAGCTTAGTTCTTTTTACAATATTTATTTGCGCCATTTTACTTCCCTGGTTTTTCGTAATTCATCTGAATATTCAGGTAAAATAGAGAATTCAGGATGCTCTAAAAGAATTTTTTCAAACCAAACTTTCGAAGTTAACCTAATAGATTTACCAAACTTTGAAGAAACAGTCCATAATATATTTGGCATAAAGAGATTATATCATAAGAATGTAAATAAGGTCAATGAAAAAGTCCAGGATATATACCTAACGTGTTTTAACTAGCAAAAAAGAGAAAAACTTTTCAAAATGAAGCGATCGCTGCCGGATATTTTATTAATTACTAGTATTTTTATCGGCGCGTTTATTATAAGATTTTACAATATAGAAATACTACCTATAAATCATGATGAAGCGAATTGGGCAAGGTTTTTGCTGAAAAGGCCGGAATTTATTAAGGAAATTATAGGTATTCCTGTAATTTCCTTTCCCTTTCTACCTTATTTTTTACGGGTTTTTTTAGCTCTGCGCGTATCTGTGCCGGAAACATTTACCCTAAATAACTTTATAGTCCATTGCCGTTTTGAACCAATAATCATAGGGGCGGCCACAGTTGTATTGTTATATATATTGGCAAGATATATGTATGGCCGTCCAACAGCCCTTATATCTTCACTTTTATTATGCTTTCTTCCTTGGCATTTAATTCATAGCAGGACTATGGGCAGGGTGATCTGGATTCCCTTTTTTGGCTGTTTGATTTTTTTAAGTTTATTTAAAGCCTTGCAGGCAATCAAGAATAAAGAAAAAATATGGGCCGGATTATGGTTTTTGCTATCTTGTTTTTCTCTGCAAGGGTCTTTGACAAGCTATGAATCCGCGATTATTTTTATTCCGATACTTTTTGTGTCATTATTTTGGATTATGGGAGAAAGAAAAAGCTTTTTAAGCCCCAAAACAGGCATTGCATTATTGCTAATTGTTTCTTTATTTATCCTGCCTTTTATTTATAAAATTATAACAATAGGAGATAAATTTTGGAGAGACTTTTACCGCGGGTATCAGGTGAATATCTTTACAAGCAACCTATTCGCTAACATTTGGGCAAATATTACAAATAATACTGCCTTTGCCTTCAAAGATTTATTCTTTAACTTTAAAAGTTCATCTTTGCTTTACGGCCGGGCATTAAAAGCTCCTTTACTGGCGCACCCGATAGTATTTTTTCTTCTAACTGTATCTTGTATTATTTCTTTTTTCCAAAGGAAAACAGCGGATAAGCTTCTTTTAATTTGGCTGATTTTAGGGTTTGCGGGAGTTCTAAGCGGAGTGAGTTTTTTCCAACCAAGATACGTCCTTATTATTTTACCGCCGATGGTAATTATTGTCGCTAAATTTATTTCTCAAATGTTTAGTTATAGTTTCCAAAAACAAGGAATTAGGAGAGCGTTTATCCTGATTACCGCGGGCGCGCTTTGTTTTAGTTTAATCGTTACTGAGATGACGCAATGGACAAGATTTTGTTATGCCGCGTCTTTGGATTTAAATCAGTGCCGGCATAACAGTTATGGCTGTCAACAGGCCGCGGAGTATTTAAGCCAGTTGGATGATATTAAAGATTATGTTATAATTCAAGATAGCAGAATGACAACGGATTTTTACCTTAATTATTACCTTTGGGAAAAAGGAAAAATAGATAAATATTATTATTTTCGTTTAGTTCAAGGCGAAAAAGAACAAAAAAAAAGAATTTATGTTCTTTGGGCCCCGGAATCTCATCATCAGGATTATTGGGGCGGTTTATTTGCTCGGCAGTTTAATTTTTTTAAAAAAGAATATCCAGATGAAAGGCCAATCAAAACTATTTATTACCCCAATAGGCTTGAGGCAATTCAGATATTTATACTTAGATAAATAAATAGTAGAGGTTTAAAAAGGGAGGTAAGAAGTGTTTAGAAAGCTAAAATTTAAGCCGGAAATTATACAGATAAAACTCAAAGTGGAGCAGGCAGTGTTATATTGCGGTTGTTACCAATGGAGTGGCAGGGAGGGAAGTTCACATCGTGCGAGACTGCCAAATTTAATGGTGTGCGATCCGGCTACTCGTACGATGACGAGGAGGACGCAGTGCGATTCATCTTGTCACACATCTTAAACTCTTTTGTATTTATCGATTTGGAGATTTATTTTTTTAGGATTTAGAATATCTAATCTAATTGTGCTGATAAGAAAAGCTGACACCTTATGTTATATTTCATCAACAAGTTTTTTAGCAAAATTAAGCTTAGATCTAAATTTTAAATCATATTTACCTCAAGGGAATTCATTTTGAGTTTTATAGAATTTAAGGTTTAAAGGGATATGTTTTGAGTCTTTAACAAAGTAGTGTGATTCTATTACAAGGAGGTGAGAAATGCCTAAAAAACTAAAATTTAAGCTGGAAATAACAAAAGTAAAACTTAATATTGAACAAGCAGTATTAAGTTGTGACTGTTACGATGATGGCTGGCTTGACGGCGGTGCTCTCCGTACTGTCGATGGGATGGAGAAGATTTGTACGTCAAAGGGAAGCGGATACTGCAGATCTGTGCCTGGACCTACCCAAGAGAACTGCACTGCTAGATGTTCAAATTCATAATTTATTAATTTTAAGATAATGAAATTCTCTATAGGATATAACTATGATATTAAAATGTTAGACCTTATTGGCGCATATAAGGATAATATAGAAGCTTTTTATTTTCCTATACCGCAGCTATATTTGGGTTCTGGAAGGGATCAACAGGAGCCAAAGTCATATACAAGACAGATTCCGAAAATTATAAGAAAATGTAATACTTTAAATATCAGGCCACAGCTTTTATTAAACGCGACCTGTGAAGGCGTTATTGGATTAAGCGGAACTTTTTTTAATAATATATTGGATTATGTAAAAAGATTGAGAGATAAAGGGCTTAGCTCTGTGGTAGTTACGAACCCTATTTATATTAGTAAAATCAAAAAGGAAATTAGCGGTATAATAATAGAGTCGTCCGTTAACTGTTATATGAAAACCGTTGAGCATGCCTTATATCTTAAAGATTTAGGCGTAGATGTATTAACCATTGATAGGGATATAAATCGTAGTATTAATTTAATAAAAGAGATAAAGAAGAGAACCGGCCTTCAAATACGAGTAATGCTTAATGAGGGTTGTTTGGGCAACTGTCCTTATAGGGTTAATCATTATAATTATTTATCACATAGAGAAAAATCTCGAGGAAAAATCATAGAAGGTGTTTTTCCTGATAAATTTTGCATTGAAGTATATTTAAAAAACTCCTTAAAAGTATTCCGTGTACCTTTTATACCGCCAGACGCATTAGATTGTTATGATAAATTTGTAAATCATTATAAGTTATCAACGAGAGTTTTTTCTACAAAGAGAATTGAATTATGCCTCAAGGCTTATATTAGTAAACATTTTAGAGGTAATCTTTTGGAAATACTGGACTGTCCGGGCCTTTCTTATTTTGAATATATAGATTATGATATTCTGGTTAAAAATTATTTTTTTAAGAAAATGCTTAATTGTAATTTAAAATGCGATACCTGCGGTTATTGTGAATCATTATTTAAGAAAGCAGTCTTAATAAAAAGGAATAATTCGATTAAAAGAGATAAAGGCGATGAAAGAAAAGCCATAAGAATATATAAAAATGAATTAAAGAGCGCTTGTGATGATGGGAATAAAATTTTAGCTTATTTAAAACTTGGTGAGGCATATTTGAAGTTACATAAACATAAGGAAGCTATTAAAAATATAAGAAGGGTTTTCAAATTAAATTACAAAGGGGGCAAAGCCTATCTAATTTTAGGCCTTTGTTATGAGGCTTTAAGGCATTATAAAAAAGCTATAGAAGCATTGATAAAAGCAAAAGAAATGAATTTGAATGATAATCGCGTTAGCCTTGCTCTTATGAAATGTTACAAAAAAGCAGGAAAAATAAAGTTATTTAATAAAGAGGCAGATAAGATTATTCGCGGAGTTAAGTTTAGAAGAAATAAGAATAGCATTGAATAGTTTAATCTTTGTAATCTACATTAATTATAGTTTATCGGTTGACAGGCGTCCACAGGCATTTTTCCCTATAGCTGCCATTATGTAAAAACAGGAATTTATAATTTTGGATAATTGAAGAATGTAGCACCCTTTGAGGACTGCGCGAAAAATGGGAAAGTTAAAGTTTCATAAAAAAATGAAGCGATTACTGCCGGATATTTTATTAATTATTGTTATTTTCATCGGCGCGTTTATTATAAGATTTTATAATATAAAGATGTTGCCCGTAAATCATGATGAAGCTAATTGGGCAAGGATTTTACTGATCTGGCCGGAATTAATTAAAGAAATCATAGGTATACCTATAATTTTTTTTATCCCCTATTCTCTGCGTTTTTTTTTGATTTCACGTATATCTTCGCCGGAAGTATTTACCCTAAACAATTTTATGATTCATTGCCGCTTTGAGCCGATAATCATAGGGGCGGGGACAGTTGTATTGCTGTATATATTAGCAAAGTGTATGTATGGCCGTAAAACAGCTCTAATATCTTCACTTTTGCTATGTTTTCTTCCCTGGCATTTAATTCATAGCCGGATTATGGGCAGGGTAATTTGGGTTCCTTTTTTCGGCTGTTTAATTTTTTTAAGTTTGTTCAAGGCTTTTAAAGCAATTGAGAATAAAGAAAAAATAGGGATTGGGCTATGGTTTATATTATCTTGTTTTTTTATGCAAAAATCTTTAGTAAGTTATGAGTCCGCGGCCCTTTTTGCCCCTATATTTTTTATATCGTTAATATGGGCTAAAAAAGATGCGAGATATCTTTTAAATTCCAAGATAACTGTTATTTTATTATTAATCGCGGGTTTATTCAGCTTGCCTTTTATCTATAAAAGTATGATAAGGGGAGATGAATTCGGGCAAAGTTTCTACCGCGCGTATCAGGAAAACATTTTTAAAGGTAATTTATTTGCTAATATTTGGGTAAATATTAAAAATAATACGTTATTTACCTTTAAAGAGTTGTTTTTTAACTTTAAAAGCTCATCTTTGCTTTACGGCAAGGCTTTGAAAGCGCCATTATTAGCTCACCCAATAGCATTTTTTCTTTTATTCACCTCTTGTATTACTTCTTTTTTTCAAAGGAAAACAGCGGATAAAATTCTTTTAACCTGGCTGATTTTAGGGTTGATAGGAGTTTTAGGCGGAGTGAATTTTTTTCAGCCAAGATACGCTCTTATTATTTTGCCGCCGATAATAATTTTAATTGCTAAGTTCATTGCGCAGATATTTAACTATGGCTTGCAAAAACAAGGCTTTACAAAAGCGTTCATTTTGATTATTACGGGTACATTTTGCTTTAGTTTAATAATTACGGAGGCAGTGCAATGGACAAAGTTTTGTTACGCCGCGCCTCTGGATTTAGGCCAGTGCCGGCATAATAGTTATGGCTGTCAAGAGGCCGGGGAATATTTAAGCCAATTGGATAACATTAAAGATTATGTTATAATTCAAGATAGCAGAATGACAACGGATTTTTACCTTAATTATTACCTTTGGGAAAAAGGCAAAATAGATAAATATTATGATTTTCGTTTAGTTCAAGGCGAAAAAGAACAAAAAAAAAGAATTTATGTTCTTTGGGCGCCGGAATCTCATTCTCAGGATTATTGGGGTGATTTGTTTATTTATAAATATGTTTCTTTTAAAAAAGAATATTCTCATAAAGTCCCAATCAAAACGATTTATTACCCTAACGGCCTTGAAGCAATTCAGATATTTATAATTGAGTAGTTTTATTATAAAAAATAAAAAACGAAAGGAGGTCACGGGAATGCTTAGAAAACCAAAATTTAAGCCGGAAATTACACGGGTAAAACTTAATGCGGAACAGGCGGTGCTAATGTGCGATTGTTGGGATCTTGGTAAAATCTACCCGCTTAGGGGTGAGACTAACTGGCCTCTACGGGCCGATATATGTTACAGTGGGAAGGGCCATAGAGGGAACAGTAATAACTGGTCGCTGACATCCGCTAATTCTTAAACTCTTTTTAAAAATAGGGGCGATTAAAGTAGAAAATAGTAAAATCTCTTGGGCGCGCAGATTAAGTTTGTCTATAAAGGAAAAACTTTTTATATGAAAGTTCAAAACTCCGGCCGTTTTTATAATAAACTGCAAAACAAGAAAGAACATTATCCTTGGAGCGCGCATATTGAGCTTACCTATCGCTGCAATTTGAACTGCGGCCACTGCTACTGCAAAGGGAGCGAAAATAGGGGTGAAGAATTAACCGCAAAGCAATGGAAGACAATTCTTGATGAAATTCACAAGCAAGGATGCCTTTGGCTGGCTCTTACCGGCGGAGACCCTTTAATCAGAAAGGATTTTTTAGAGATATACGCTTATGCTAAAGAAAAAGGATTTATTATAACTGTTTTTACCAATGGCCAAAAATTTACAAAAGAAATCATTTCTTATCTGGTTAAATCCCCGCCTTGTTCTATAGAAATTACCTTAAATGGCATAACCCAAAGAACTTATGAAGCGATTACTCAGGTTCAGGGCTCTTTTTCTAAGGTGATGAGAACTGTTAAATTATTAGCAAAGAAAAAACTCCCCTTAATACTAAAAACAAATTGTCTTAAGCAGAATAAAAATGAAGTCGGTAAGATAAAAGAATTTACTGAAGAACTTCTGGGAAAACCGGCAAAGAATAAATACTATTTTAAATATGATCCAATGATATACCCCCGGTTTAATGGAGATAAAACTCCTTGTCAGTATAGGCTTTCTGCCCAAGAATTGATAGAGGCGAAAAAGCAGGATTCTGATATTTGGAAGCAGTATCAAAAAGGATTAGACAATGATTTTCCTGATTTAGAGAGAGACAGGCAATTTCTTTACCGCTGTAATGCCTGGATGAGCCAGTTTTTTATTAATCCTTATGGCCGGCTTAAGTTTTGCGCTTTTTCTGATAAGTTTAGCGTGGATTTAAAGAAAGTATCGTTCGCGGAAGGGTTTTATAAAGCATTTCCTAAATTATTAAGCGAGAAATTTAAAACTGACTCAAAATGCAGGGATTGTAAGTTACGCGCGCTTTGTTATCACTGCCCGGCCAGAGCCTATTTAGAAACAGGCGATGAAGAAGCCCCAGTTCCTTATTATTGCGAATTAGCGCGGGCGTTAAATGAAGAGTTAGAAAATAAACAGAAAAATGGCGATGAAAACCGGCATTAATCAGGAATTTTACGCGAAAATACATAAGTGGGTATGAAAACTTTAAACCACAGAGTCACGGAGGCACAGAGGAATACAATGGATAAATTAGAGTTAAGGAATAGAATATCGGAAAAAATAATAAAATGTGCTATAGAAGTTCATAAACACTTAGGCCATGGATTATTAGAATCTATCTATGAGGAATGTTTATGTAAGGAATTTGAATTAAATAAAGTTAAGTATCTAAGGCAAAAAGAGATCCCTATCGTTTACAAAAACATAAAGTTAGCGGAAAAATACAGGATTGATTTAATTGTAGAAAATATAGTGATAGTTGAAATGAAATGTGTAGAAAATATTTTACCTGTTCATCAAGCGCAATTGCTAACCTATTTAAAATTAACAGGATTAAGCATAGGGTTAATTTTGAATTTTAATACTGATTTAATGAAAAACGGCGTAAAGAGAATGGTTCTATAACGGACAGATACAGGGGTTTGTTTCTACTTTGTGTCTTTGTGACTCTGTGGTAGACATTCTTAAGGTAGGGAAGCTAATTTTAGATAATCGCTTCAGGCGCGAATGATTTAGGAAGGCAATGGCGATAAAAACTGATATTAATCAAGCAAACCAGAGGAAAGAGGACCCAGTTATTTGCCGTAAATATATCTGTTTATCCTTTAGCATTATCCTTGTGGAATCCCGATATAATAATCAGGGCAGGCTTCGGGGGCCATTGTAATAGCCTCTTCATTTTTCAAATTCCCAATGTTATAATAGCCAGTGTAGAGCAAAGAAGCTTGAATTATCAAAATCGAGGTGAGCTTTGGATAAAAAAGAATTAATTAGAGAATACATAAGAAATCATCGTTATTTTTCTTTAGCGCAGATTGTTAAGGATACGAGGCTTGGAAGGCAGACGTTACTTAATTATCTACAGTCGTTTAAAGACGAAAAAATTGTTTTTTCTGCTGGGCGCGGTCTATATACTTCTGTTTCAAAGGAATTTATTTGTCCGAAAAATAACCGTGTTATTAAAATTCGTCAGCTTATCAAAAAGGAATTTCCTGATCTTGATTTTCTTATTTGGAATACATTATATTTTCAGCCTTATTATCATCATCAGCAAACACACCACATCACTTTTGTAGAGGTTGAATATGACGGCGTTCATCCTGTAACTGATAGAATATCTCAGTTTTACCGCTATGTGTTCGTGGAAACTAAAAGTAAGGATTCTCCCGCGGGATTTGACATTACAAAAAATCCAATTATTGCGCGTTCCCTTATTAACCGGTCACCAAGAAATGGGCATAAGCCGGATCTTGAAAAGATGATGGTAGATCTTTATGTTATTAAAGATAAATACAGAATAATGCCGGAAGCTGATTATTGGGAGCTATGGGGATTTATTTACGATCTTTACAGGATAAATTTTGCTGCGGTTTTTGATTATGCTGTTAGACGGAGAAACCTCCGAAAGCTAATTTCACAACTCATTGATAAACTTGGACTTAACAATGGTATCTATGGCAATAAGTATAATTTACTGCCATAGATAACCAAGAGAAAAGTAGTTTTTATGAAGAAACAGATAGATATTAATCAGTTGGAATCTTTAAGAAAAGAGCTTGGGTTTAGCGACCGTGGAATTTTCGAAAAGACAGTTTATGCCTTTAATTTATTGGATGAATTACTTGGCGTTTATTCGAAGCTGGTATTTAAGGGCGGGACATCTATCCTTTTACATATTTTTCCGCCAGCCCGGCTATCTATAGATATTGATATTCTTTTGCCGCTGGAAGAGCGGGCAGGGTTGAAAGGCGCGCTTGTCAAGATGATATCAACATCACAGTGGTTCAATATCGTAAAAGAGAATATTCGCGGCAGTAAGATACCAAAAGCGCATTATAAATTTCAGTTTACATCACATTTCTCAAAAGAACAGCAGTATATACTTTTAGACGTTGTTTTTACAAAGTATCCATATAAGAAACTAGTTGAGAAAAACATATCAAAATTTCCGCTGGTATTCTTCAATTCAAATGCAGTTGTCAGTATCCCAACTCCGGAAGGCTTATTAGGCGATAAAATGACAGCAATTTCGCCTAAGACTATAGGTATTCCTTTAAATGAAAAACGGTCAATGGAGTGCGTAAAGCAAATTATTGATTTAAATGAGCTTTTTAATATCGCAAGCGACATCAACGACATGAAGCAGAGTTTTCTGAATACTGTACAACAAGAGAATGATTTTCGCGGGACAGCTTATTCTATGGATGAGGTTCTCAATGATGTTATAGATATCGCGTTTAAATATTCACAAGCATTACTTAAAGGCGCTGATAATTCATTTTCGGAGATTGCGCTTATTGATGATGGCCTGGCTAAAGTTACCAATCATTTAGGGAAAAAGGTAAACAAACAAGATATAAAAATTGCTTATGCTAAAATTGTATATATGGCGAGTATGTTTAAAAATAAAGAAAACCCGCGGCTTATAAAAAATATAGATTTATCCTTAACTCAGGGAATGACATTTCCGAAGGAATATAAAATTCTTGAGAGGCTTCAGGCTGTTATTCCGGAAGCGTATTTTTATTGGGCGCTGGCTATTGGGGCAAAAAATTAGCAATAGGCATAAAATGCTTGATTGCGCCATTTTTTAAAACTTATTCTTTGTGGTTCTGTTGTATGAATTTTTAGGGCAGGGAAGCTAATTTTAGATAATCGCTTCAGACGTAAATGATTTAGGAAAATAATGGCGATAAAAACCGACATTAATCAGGAATTTTACGCGAAATTGCATAAACAGGCGCGCGAGAAACTTTTTCCTTTACGGGTGATGTTTGAGTTGACTTATGAGTGTAATTTTAAATGCCGGCATTGTTATGTTCCGCAGAGTTACAAAAATAAGAAAAAAGAGCTTAAGACAAAAGAGATATGTATTATTTTAGACCAATTGAAAGACTTAGGCTGTTTTTATTTAGGGTTTACTGGAGGCGAGCCCTTTATGAGGAAGGATATAATAAAAATTCTTAGTTATGCTAAGAAATCCGGTTTCGAGATTATTATTTATACCAATGGTTCTTTGATTAACGCGAAAATCGCGGCTCAACTCGGGAGCCTGCGTCCGAATAAAGTGGATATTACAATTCCCGGGATGAGTAAAAAAGCGTTTGAGCTTATTAGCGGAGCAAACGGTTCAAGGGATAAAGTATTTAAGGCAATAGAACTTTTACGTAAAAATGAGGTTAGCTTGGGATTTAAAACTTGTGTTTTAAAAGAAAATGAAAAGGAAATAAAAAAGATACAAGATTTTGCCGCTTCATTAGGCGCGTTGCACCGTTTAGATGATATGCTTCTGCCGCGATTAGACGGTTCAAGGGAGCCGTTTGAGTATAGAGGGGTGTTAACGAAGGATGAAGGGGGAACGGAGAAGGGGGAATTATCAATTAGCAATTATCAATTAGCAGTTAGCAATGAGGAAGGGAGCAAGAGAGAGGGAAGAGAAAGGGGAGAAGCCTGTAGCCTGCAGCCTGCGGCTTGCAGCGTGAATAGTCTTTTTAAATGCGGGGTGGGGCAGGCTCAGGCGGCTATTACGCCTTTTGGTGAATTAAAAATGTGTTTGATGATTGATTATTTAAAATATAATATATTGAAAATGGGTTTAAGAAGCGCCTGGGATAAGATGAAAAAGGCGGTAAAAGATATAAAGCCTGATGACAATTATCAATGTTCGGAGTGTGAATTAGAAGATTATTGCAAGTGGTGCCCTGCTAAGGCTTGGCTTAATAATAAAGATTTTACAAGTTGTGATTCGGAAAGTAAACGTAAAGCAGAGTCACTATCATTAAAGGTTTAAAGTGAAGACAATTCAATATAAGGATTTTAGTTTAAATACTCATAAAAAAAACTGGCGGATTAGTAAGCAGAATGTTTGTCAGTTTGAGCTTACTTTTAAGTGCGGCCTGCATTGTGGGCATTGTTATTGTGATTGTTACAATAAGCCTTCTTATATTAAAAAAGAGTTAAATACTGAACAGATTAAGCTTATCATTGATAAAATATATAAATTAGGTGTTATCTGGCTTTGTTTTACCGGCGGAGACCCTTTAGAAAGAAACGATTTTTTAGAAATATATGAGTATGCTAAAGATAAAGGTTTTTTGATAACTATATTTACTACAGGATATTCTTTAACGGAACAAGCCGCGGACTATTTAGCAAAAAGGCCTCCTTTTGCCATTGAAATAACTATTAACGGTGTAACCAAGAATACTTATGAAAATATAACTAGGGTTAAAGGTTCATATAAAAAGGCAATGGCAGGTTTAGATATGATTTTAAAAAGAAATCTGCCCTTAAAAGTAAAGACTATGGCAACTCAGCAGAATTTAGAAGAATTGCCGAAAATAAAAGAATTTTTGGAGAGTAGAGGTTTGGAATTCAGGCCTGGTTTATTATTGCAGGCGGGGTTAGACGGCGATACCACGCCGTGCAGTCTGCGGCTTAAGCCTGAACAGATTGTAGAATTAGATAAGTTGTTTGAAGTCCAAAGCGTGGAAGAAGACGAAGGCGGAATTAATATGTTTCTGGATTGCCCGGTCAAGCCGGGCAATGACAAAAGGGAACGCGGGAATGACAAAAAATATGGGAATGATGAAAGTGGCGTAGGAATGACGAAAAATACTATTAGTGATAAAAGGCTTTTTAGGTGCGCGGCAGGCAGTTTAGACGGGGTTAATATTGATCCTTACGGGAAGATGTTTATGTGTTCTTGTATTCGCGAGCCAGGGATAGATTTATTAAAGGCAGAGCCGGAAGATATAAGAAAAATGTTTTCTGTATTTCAAAATATAGCCGGAGTAAAGATCAAGACGGATTCTAAGTGTTATAACTGTGATATGATTGATTTTTGTTTATTGTGCCCGGGCAAAGCTTATCTTGAGACAGGAGATATGCATAAGGAAGTAGAATATTTTTGTGAGTTGGCAAAAACAGCGCAAAAGCGTATTAAAGAATTCATATAGTGTAGAGCCGCAATATTTTGCGGCCGTTATTAAAAAAATTAGGAGATTAAATGAAAAAAGCAACAATTAAATTAAAAATTGCGGACGTAGTTATTCAAATGCAAAGCCGGTTTCCTCTTAAGCAATTCACAAAGATAGAGAAAGAGCTTCAAATAGAAGAAAGGTTTGATAATTTTTTTTATCAGGGAAAGAAAAAAACTGATATCTTAATTGATATAGAAATAGTGGATAAATTACCTCAAGTTTTTAAGGCAAAACCTCTGTTTGTTACTTATCATTTTCAGGATGGAAGCGAAAACTGGCGTTTGCTTAAAAAAGGTGATAGTTATATTTATAAAAGCCCTCTTGAAGATAAAAAGCAGATAATGTTTGTAAACAAAAGTTTTGATAAAATAGAAGCTTTTATTCTGCCTAAAAAAGAAAAAGATATGTTTGGAGAAGAAGATCGGGAGTTATTTAAAAAAAACAAAGGATTTGTTTGGAGCACCGGAGATATTATCTATGATTTTTTACAGGTATTGTTAATAAATTATTTTGCTCAAAGGCGGGAAGGGATTTTTACCCATGCTATTGGGATAAAGGATTTAAACGGGCAAGGCTTGGTTTTTGCCGGTGAATCCGGAGCTGGGAAAAGCACTACAGCCCGAATTTGGCATAAACATACAAAGGCAATGGTTTTGAATGATGATCGTATTATTGTGCGTAAGGATAGAAAAGGCTTTTCCATTCACGGTTCTCCCTGGCATGGTGATTTTAACGATTACCTTACTTCGCGAATAGATTCAGCGCCTTTGAAAAAATTATTCTTTATTCGCCACGCCAAAAAAAATATTGTGGAGAAAATTTCTAAAAAGGAAGCCTTTAACAAACTATATCCCGCGCTTTTTCCTACTTTTTGGGATAAGCAGTGTTTAGAAAATATTGTATCTTTTTGCCAGGATTTAATCAGCGCGGTGCCTTGTTATAGTATGGGGTTTGTGAATGATAAAAAAGTGATTGATTTTGTTAGGAGAGTATAGGGATTGAAAGGTTCTGGATTATCCGGTCAAGCCGGATAATGACAAAGAGATAGCTTAGAAAAGGAGGGTAGAATTATGGCAAAAGCGGGAGTTTTACGCAAAAATCCGGATATGGTTACAAGGGTAATTGATGATGAAACTATTTTAATGCCTATTTATAAAACCTCGGATGAGATAAATTGTATTTATACCTTGAATAAGGTAGCGTCAGAGGTTTGGAAGCTAATTGATGGCAAAAAAAGCCTTGCCGCAATCAAAAAAATAGTTTTAGAAAAGTTTGATACTACTGAAGAAGAAGCTGAAAAAGAAATGAAAAAATTCCTCAAAGACCTAAAAGAAATAAAGGCGATTAAATAAATTAAAAATACGTAGGGGCGCTGCTTGCCTGCGCCCGAAATGATTGTCAAATAATATCAATCATTCAATAACGGGCGGACGCAAGGCCCGCCCCTACGGATCAAAATATTTTGATAATTGTAACGGACAAACGTTTATTCCATCCCGTGATTAATAATGAAAAAAATAAACAAACAAGAATTCAGGTTATTCCTCAAATTCTTAAAATATCTCCTGCCTTACCGTAAAAAAGGAATTATTATACTTTTTTTAAGCGGGGTAAGTGTTTTGCTGGGGGTAGCTCTGCCTTATCTTAGCAAGTTGGCGGTAGATAAGGGGATAATAGGCAAGGAGTTAAAGAGTTTTATTATTTTTGGGGCAATCGGTACAGGGTTATTTATTATTAACGGCCTTGTTAACGCGGTGTCAGCTTTGTTTAAAAGAAGCGTTAATCTAAGAGTAAATTTTGATTTAAATAAAAAAGTATTCAGCCATTTGCAAAACCTTCCTCTTAATTTTTTTCAAAATAGGTCAACCGGCGAGCATATGTTTAGGGTTAACTATGATATAGATAGAGTCGTGGATTTGGTTGTTTCTATTCCCGAGGAAATTATTAAAATTTTTCCCAGAATGCTTTTTATTCTGGCAATTATCTTTTATCTTAATTGGCAAATGGCGCTTTTTGCTCTTGTTCTGGCGCCGATTATGTATTTGCCGGTTCATTATGTTACTTTTAGGATGCGTAAAATATTAGAAGAATTATTGACTAATTCTCAGGATATTTTTAAGCGTATGGAAGAGGTGTTTTCTCATATTCATTTAGTCAAAGCCTTGGGAAAAGAAAAAGCGGAAACAAGGAGTTATTTAAAGGCGTTGATTGCCCGGATAAAAATAAGGTTAAGAAATGTTCGGCTGGAGGTTTTTGGCAGTTTTGCCGGAGGAAGCTGTGAACGGATAATTATAGGTTTAATTACTCTTTTCGGCGGTTATTTAGTGATAAAAGAGCAGATGACAGCCGGAACTTTAGCGGCAATAATGATTTATTTAGGCCAGTTAATTGGCTTACAAAACAGTGTTGCTTTCTTTTTTCAAAGAGTAGTGATGGGGCTTGTTTCCTGCAACCGTTTAAATGAAGTTTTGCAAGAAAATTCGCTGGCGCCTGAAATAGGTAAACCAAAGGTAAGAATAATATTTGATAATCCTCGAATAGAGTTTAAAAAAGTCCGTTTTGGTTATTGTGAAGGGGAAGATGTTTTAAGGGATATAGAATTTAATTTAGAAAAAGGAGTTATTTCTTTAGCCGGACTTTCCGGGTGCGGTAAGACTACAATTTTAAATTTAATCTTAGGCATATATAAACCGGGCAAAGGCAAGGTGCTTATTCAGGGGCGCAATATAGAAGAATTAGATAAGGTTTTTTTAAAACAGCAAATCAGCGTAGCCCTACAAGAGCCGTTTTTATGGAATGATAGTATAGAGAATAATATTAAGTACGCTAAAAAAAACGCTTCAAGAAATGAAGTAGTTGAAACCGCGGCTTTAGCCGGCGTAGATGAGTTTGTTAAGAGTTTACCTCAAGGGTATGAGACAGTTATCGGTGAAAATGCTTGTAAACTTTCTGAAGGCCAAAAGCAAAAAATTGCTATTGCCAGAGCTTTAATAAATAAACCTAAAATTTTAATTTTGGACGAAGCAATGTCTTCTATGGATTCTTACAGCGAGGAAAAAATAATGAGCAATATACGGAGCTTGCCTATAGATATTGTAATAGTTGTTTCTCATAGATTATCAACAATAATGGCCTGTGATTCAGTTTATTTTTTAAAAAGCCCAAATAATATTCTTGCCGGCGCTCCCCGAAAGCTCATAGCGGAAGTTCGGGAATTTTCAGAGTTATTTGCCGGGCAAATAGAGGCACTGTCGCATAATAGCGCCAGCGCCTGAAAGATATTTTTCGCGGATGATAAAAAAGAAGAAAATACTTTTTATTATTACTCATTTGGAATTAGGAGGGGCGCAGAAACAGCTGCTTTCAATTGTAAATGGTTTAGATAACAGCCAATATCTAGTGTGTTTATTCGCGGGGAAACAAGGTTATCTCCAAGAAAAATTTTTAAAATCTTCCTTCTTTCAAGTAAGGTTAATTCCTCAACTGGTGAGAAATATTAATCCGGTATATGATTTTATTGCTTTTTTGAAATTGTACTTTTATATTAGGAAAAACAAATTTTATATCGTGCATACTCATTCGCCTAAGGCTTCTATTTTAGGAAGGTGGGCGGCTTATTTTGCCGGGGTTAAAAATATTGTTTATACTGTTCATGGCTGGCCTTTTCATGGGTTTATGAATTCGGCAGGTTATTATTTATATCTTGTTTTGGAAAAAATTACCGCGAAAATTACCAAAAAAATCATTGTTGTTTCAAATTCTGATTTACAAAAGGGAGTTAAAAATAAAATAGCTAAGGCTGAAAAATTTTCTCTTATTCATTATGGAATAGATATAGATAAGTTTGAAAATGTTTATAAAGAAAGAAAGAAGCTAAAGCCCAAAAATACAATTTTAACTATTTCAGCCTTAAAGCCTCAAAAAGGCCTTTTTTATTTTTTAGGCGCGGCCAAAATGCTTTTAAAAGAAAATCCTAAGCTTAATTTTATAATAGCCGGCGCCGGGCCTTTTAAAAAAAAGATTGAAAAAAGAATAAGATTGCTGGGGCTTAGCAATAAAGTGCGGCTTGAAGGCTGGGTTGATAATATTGAGGAATTATTTAAAAAAGCGTCGGTTTTTGTGCTTACTTCTTTATGGGAGGGTTTGCCGATATCTTTAATTGAAGCAGTTAGCTCCGGGGTTCCGATTGTAGTTTCTGATACAGAAGGCTTGAGAGATTTAGTAAAAGATAAACAGCAGGGGTTTATTGTCCAGCCGGGTGATTCAAAGATAGTTAAAGAAAAATGTTGGCAGATATTGAAAAGCTCTGAAGATTGGAGTAGGGTAATAGAAGTTAACCGTAATAGAATTAATTTGAGCTATTGGTCTGAGAAAAGAATGATTAAGGAGATTGAAGGTATTTATGCTCAACTGTAGAATATTAAATCTTATTTTTATTTTTTCCTGCGCTTTTATTTTAGCTGTGTTTTTAACTAGTTTTTTGCGCAGGTTTTCTTTAAAACATAATCTTTTTATAAGAAAAAAAGGAGTTCCTTATATTGGAGGAATAGGTTTTTCTTTGGCCTTTATTTTGTGCTTGTATTTATCCTTTATTATTAGAGGAGTTATTTTGCCTTTTCAGTTTCTTTGGATAATTATTTTTTCTTTTATACTATTAGCAATAGGGTTTGTAGATGATTTAAAGGAATTTTCTTTAAAAACAAAAGTAGCAGCTCAGTTGGCCTTTATTTTTTTATTTCTTATTTTCGCCAAAAAAATTCAAATTTATTTTTTGCCGGGATGGGCAAACTATATTGTTTCTTTTTTATGGATAGCGGGAATTACTAACGCTTTTAATCATTTAGATGTAGCTGACGGCGCTTGCGGCGGAATTTCTTTGATTATTAGTTTAGCATTTCTGGTAATATTTCTTAAAACAGCCAGTTTCTTAGCATTTGTTTTTGCCGGTTTAAGCGGAGCGCTTTTTGCTTTTATGTTTTTTAATCTACCCCGATTAGAACATCGGGGCAGGCCTAAAGCTAAGGTTTTTATGGGAAATTCAGGGAGTCATTTTTTAGGGTTTTTATTCGCGGCTTTAAGTATATATGGAGATTATGCTGTTTTACGCAGCCCTTGGGCATTACTGATTCCGGTGTTGGTTTTAGGCTTACCTATTATAGATACACTTTATCTTATTACGGCACGTGCCCTAAAAAAAGTTTCTCCTTTGAGAAAGAGTAATGATCACATAATTTTAAAATTTTTATCCCAGGGATATTCTCAAAAGAAAATGTTGGCAGGAATATATTTTATTGCTGTTTTATGGCCTTTAAGCGGAGTATTTTTATTAAATGGAATAAGCGCGGGATTTTGGATTTTGTTAAGCAGTTCTCTATTGGCAACAATATTAATGATTATCGGAGCTGGCAGGGGTAGGGCTTGCCGTTGCCAGAGCTAAAACTATCCACCATAAAAAGGCTGCTTGGGGAATAAAAAAGGAAAAATCTATTAAGTTGTGGAATAGAAACGATAAACCCGCGCAAAAAGTTCCGGCCCAAAAAGCCTTTCTTTTTGAATATTGAAGCACTCCTACACTTCTTTTTATAAAGATGAAAACAATTGCCAGCCAGCCTATTAGCCCCGCTATTCCTGTTTCAGCCCAGATTTGAAGGTAGGAGTTGTGAGAGCTTAGAGAACCTTTTAATGAAAGGTTTCCCGCGCCTACTCCGATTAAAGGGTGCTGTTTAATTATTTCAATAGTTTGAGCCCAATAGGAAATTCTTTGCTGCAAGGAAAATAAGGGAGCAGTTATCTCCCGCGCCTCCTTAACTCTTGCGATAAAGATTATAGTTAGGATTAAAATAGCCATAAGAATAGAAACAGTAACTTTTTTATTTACCCCGTTAGAGATTTTATATTTATTTAAAAATGAGCTATCTCTAACGGGGTTTATTTTTTTATTAAAAAACAGAAAGAAACATAGAGCTGAAAGCATTGAAAGCCATCCGCCGATAGATTTAGTAAGGAAAAATACAGGTAAAGATAGGGTTAAACAACTAAGCGCTATTAGCCTGTCGGTTTTATGTTTATTTTTTAAAAATATTCCTACGGCAATAAATATTACCATTGTTAGATATCCTGCCAGCAGGTTAGGGGTAATAAAAGGGGCAAAGGCTCTTTTTCGGGCTAAGAATTCTTGAGCAAAATAGTAATTTATATTGTGTTGTTGAAGATAGGAAGAAATATATCCTGATATAATAAAAAAAGCCCGCAGGCTGTAAAGGGAAACTAAGCAAGCGCTTAGAAGCAGTATTCGTAACAGCCATTTTTTCTTATCTTCATTAGAAACTTTTACTATATAAAATAGAATGAGAAAAGGAAGCCAGCGATAGGCTTGTTCTAAGCCAGCAGCTATACCATGGGAGAAGAATGCTGAAAATATAAGAATTGAGAAAAAAAGTATGATTATGGGATTTAGCAGGCTTTTTTTAATATTTTCGCGTAAAATAAATACATAAACTGTTCCTAAGCATAAAAAAATTAAATTAACCGCCAAGTTTATTCTTTCAGAAGTCAATGCCGGCAGAAGGGGAAAAAGTAAAATATAGCCAAGAATAAATTTCTGAATAATTGAGCTGATAAACATATTAGCCGCATTATAACCTAAGATTTAGCCAAAAACAAATACTTTTAACCCGAATTGACTCACATTAGATCTAACCCGTAATATTTATTGCGGTATTCGCGGGAAGAAAAAAGAGGTTGCAATTGTTGAGGGCTTTTGTTAAAATCTTTATGATGAAAAAGGTTATTTTAGTTTTAGTTTTGGGAGTTTTTTTGCCTATTAATGGGTTTTGCAGCTCAGCAAGTGAATATTTAATTGAAAGAGGCAGGGCTCTTTTAGAAAAGGATTGTCCGCGAGAGGCTAAAGAAGAATTTAGAAAAGTTCTTTTAGCTGATTCTTGTAATCAAGAAGCCCGCGCGTATTTAGCTCAAACCCGCCAAAAGGAAGTAAAGAATAGCTTGGATTCATTTACTTTATTAAGCAAGACAAAAACAAAACTAAAGTTAAGCCCAAAGCCGGCAATGGCTGTATCTTTAAAAGATTTAGAGAAATCAAAACAAGATTTTTTTTCAGAAGAGCCGGCAAAGGTTCTTAAGGTAAGAGAAACTAAGGCAGTCCAGCCTAAGATTGAGCCTGAAAAGAAAACTGTAGAGGCTTTTTCTTCAAAAGAATTTGCCAGAGCGCCTCAAGTAAAAGAAATAAAAGTAATCCAGCCTAAAACAAAAATATCTTCAGAAACAATAACTAAAAAAAGATCTGGGGGAGAGAGGACGCCGATATATCCTGAATATATTGAAGAAGATCTTGAAGCAGATTCTAAAATAAAAATTTCCGGTACAGCTCATGCCAGTTTTGGCGTGGATAGTGATGATGGGCTTGTTTGGAAAAGGTCTAATATGGATATGAATGAGAAAAACTGGCGGATGCTTTCCGGCGCGGCTCATAACCGTAAAGACAATACATCTAATATAGATATTTTTGACCGTTTCCGGATTAAAATAGAAAAGCCGGTTGAAAATGGCTGGGGCTTTGGCAGTGATTTTGATATCAGCCCCTGGAGTTTTATTGGTAAATCTAGTGTAATTAATGTTACTAGTGAGAATGGCGATATAGCTAATATTGTTTTAAAATACTGGTCTAATACCGGCCGTACTGTTAATGAAACTTTTTATTCTGAAAAATTAGGGAACTTTTTTTCTACTCCTGAAATGAAAGTAAAAGATAATAAGGTTATTGCTTCCGGTCAAAGAGGCATTGTCTGGGGTAATGGAAGTTTTGATACTTTTAATATTCCTGAGGCCGAAATTTACCAGCAGTTTTGGCCGGCAAGAGAATTTTGGTTTGGTTATAATAAAGACGATTTAACTTTGAAAATTCTTCCGGTAGCAAAAGACAATTTAGCTTATAATTCCGATGATCCCTTAAATCTTAGCAACCGCCATATTTACTGGGAAGAATCTCAATGGCTGGTTAACTGGCGCCCAGGGCATTTTAATACTGGCGGAGCTGCTCAGGATTTTTTAAAAGGCTGGTGGGATGATTCTTCGGCTTTTTTTACCCGTGATTCAAAAGGTGAAAGGTTAACTTCCTTAAGAGGGCTTTCTTTTAAATTAGATTCGGAAAAAACTCTTTTTGACTTTACTACAGCTTCGCCTAAAGAACTTTGGCAGAATTATGAAAGTTTTGATACTTTCGCGGCTGTTTCCAGATTTAAATATTTTTATTTAGATAATTTAACTTTAGGTTTTTTACAGGGTTCTAAATTAGGATATAATGATAGGGCTTTAGATGTTTATAATAACTTTTTTGGTTTTGATTTTAATTTAGGTTTAGATGATAATACTCAGATTTTTACCGAGGTGTCTGCTTCAAGAGGCGAACAGGACAAAGCTTCAGCTGATTATAAAACTAAGAAAAGAGGAAATGCTTTTCATCTTAGTTTAGTTAATTCTTCTAAACAAGCCTTTGGGGAAAATTACTTTGCTCTTGAACCAACAGAAAAAGAACAAGAAAATCCTTTTTATAAATTAAAATTATCTTTTACCCATATGGATCAAGGCTTTGAAACTGCTTTAGCCAGTTTTAGAGAAACAAGAGATGATATGTTTTGGTCCCGGCACCTTACTTTTAAGCAGCCTTTTGAAAATCATTTGCCAAGCATTACTGATCCGGCGATAAGCTGGAATGATGTTAAGGATTTTAGGATTGGTGATGGCATTGATTATGGACGGGATGTTATTAGTTTTAGATATGAGACGAAAAATCTTCCTATGGATAAGTTAGACGCTTTATTTGACATAAGAAATGTTCATAATACTGATGGAGAGTATATTGAAAATGTAAGCCGTTTAGAGCTTACACACAAAACTACGCCTAAATTAACTACAAAGTTTTTAGGGATTTATCAGGATTTACCAAAAACTGATCAGGGGATAGATCCTTTTATTATTGACCCCAATAGCGGTGATTTTTACAAAAATGCTTCAGTGGACGCGGATAAAGACCCTACCTTAAAAACTATGTCCTTAGGTTTCCAATATGATTTTTTTAAGTGGTTAGATACGAATTTTATCTGGGAGCGCACTAATGACTGTACTTTAGCTTATGGCGATTTTCCCAGAGATTTATTTGGGTCAACATGGATGACTACATTTAATGAATACAACCATACAGTTCGTCAAGAAACATCAGGTTTAAGCAGCACCAACGCTTTTTATGTCCCGCCTTATCCGGATTTTGATATATTTAAACTGGGAATAAATCTAAGGCCTCAAGATAATTTAAGGTTACGTTTAGATTATACCCGCAACGAGTATGGCTGGGCTCAGCTTGTTGATGACAACATAAATCATATCGGGTTTGATGTGAGATATTTATTTTCTGAAAAGTTAGGCTTTTATTTTAGGTATGTTTATTCCCGGGCTAATGATATTGCTGAACTACAGGATAATTCACGGACAATTAAATCATCTCATCACACTCTTTTTTCTGAAATTCAATTAAAGATAAAAGAAGACAGTGAATTCGCTATTCAATATGGTATTGTTCCTTCGGTTGATGTTGCTCTTTCCAGTTATACTCCTTTTGGCACTGCTTCTCCCACTCTCGATACCCAACATATCGTCAAACTTTATTATTCTAAAAAGTTTTGAGAGAGTTTTCCGATTAAAAAATTAAGAATAAATTACATAGTTCTGCTTTTAGCAAAACAATCTTTGTAATTAGAAATTTCTAAAAGAAATCCTAAAAAGAACTTTACAGAGTTAAGCCGGATGTTATAATTAGGTTGAAAGTTATTTTTTTAAAAATATCTAAAAATAAGGGGGGGGTAATGGATAAGTCTAAAATAATTTCCATTATATTATTGGTAGTGATATTAGGAATAGGCTTTATTGCTTTTACTTTTTACGACGAAAAGCAATCTTTGCTTGAAGATAATAAAAAAGTTAAACAGGAAAAAGCGGTTTTAATCAAAAATAATGCTAATTTGACAGATAGATACGATAGAGCAAAAGAAGAGTTAGACAGCGCGGAAAAGAAAATACTCGCGGTTCAGGAAGCCTTTGCTGATCTTCAAGAAGAAAGAGAAGAATGGCGGGAAAAATGGGAAGAGGCTTCACGGCAAAAAGAGGAATTAACGGAAAAAATTAAAAAAATCTCAACAAGTAAGATAAGCATTGTAACACAACAACCGCTTCCAGAGCAGCAGGCCGCGGATGAACATTGGATAGATTTTATTGAAAAGAAAGCGATGCTAGAGGCAAGCCTAAGTGATTTGAATTCAGAAGTTCTTGACGCGAAAACCAAAATAGCCGAGCTTCAGAATTATAATAAAGAATTAAGCGTTAAAATAGATCAGATAGCTAAGGATAAACAGAAACTTCAAGAAGATGTAATTTTTAAAGAAAAAGCTATGCGTATTATGAGTATTGATTTAATTAATGAAAGAGAAGAAAGGAATAGCGTCCTGTCAAAGTTAAAGAGCGCGCAAACCACTAATTTGAGCCTCAAGAGAGAGCTTGTATTAGCCAGTAGAGATAAAATGGATCTGCAGAAAAGCTATAAAGAGATTAGGGATAAAAAAATTGAGGTTGAGAATAGGATTATAGATATAGAGAATATTTTAAAAGAAAAGTCTTCAGCTTTTGAACAGCTGCAGAGCCAGTTGGAGCAAGTGATTACAAGAGGGGAGACACCTAATAACTCAGTATCGGTTGAGTTGCCGGCGATTGTAGTAAAGCCTGACACTTTAGGTTTACAGGGAGTCCAGGGAGAGGTTATCGCCATTAACACCGAAGAAAAATTCATTGTTGTGGATATAGGGGAAAATTCCGGCATACGCCCGGGAGTTTTACTGAGGGTTACACGCGCTGGTGAAGAAATAGGTGAAGTAGAGGTTATTGAAACAAGAAAAGAAATATCTGCCGCGGACATAAAAGAGACTATTAGCGGATGGATTATTCAGGAAGGCGATACAGTCGTAAGTAAATGATGCTGGATGCTGGATGTTGGATACGTAATACGTGATATAAGGCTTTTAGGGGTTATATTTTAGACGTGTAGTAATTTTTCTTACCGTTTTATTTTTATTAAAACATCAAAACGTAATAGGGCAAGCTAGTGTCTTCATCTAAAATCACCATTAAAGAAGTAGCAAGAAAAGCTGGAGTTTCTACTGCTACAGTTTCGCGATTTCTCAATAAAACTTCGTTAAAAGAAAAAAACCAAAAACAGATAGAAGAGGTTATAAAAGAACTTGGCTATCAGCCCTCTCTTTATGCCCGGCGCCTTGCCGGAGGAAAGCTTGGCACCTTCGGCCTGATTATTCCCGGCTATGAGGATATTTTTTATTCTTATTATGCCATTGAAATAATGCGTGAAGTCGCTGCTGATTTAAGTTCTCAAGACATTGACTTGCATCTTAATGTTTTCTGGGATAAAGATGATTTTAAAACTTCACTCATTGACGCGGTTTTAATGGCTGATATTATAAGAAATGAAGATCAGCTTAAAAGATTGATAAAGGAAGAAATCCCTCTGGTAGTAATAAACAACAGAGCAAAAGAGTATGATGTTAGCTCAGTAGCTATAGATAATTTTAAAGGCGCTTCTAAAGCTATAGAGTTTTTAGTCCATCATGGCCATAAGCGTATAGCTCATCTTGCCGGAGATTTACGGGTTCAGTGTTCTCAAGAAAGGCTTGAGGGCTATAAGTCAGTTTTAGAAAAAAAAGGGATAAAGGTTTCTCAAGATTATGTCAAAGTTATTGATTTTTCCCGTAAACGGGCCAGAGCAGCTTTAGAAGAGTTATTTTCTTTAGAAAAGGCGCCTACAGCTGTATTTTGTTGTAGCGATGAAGTCGCGATTGAAGTTTTAAATTTTGCTAAAGAAAAAGGAATAAATATACCTAAAGATTTAAGTGTTATTGGATTTGATGATAATCCTCAGTGCCTTTATGATAAATTAATGCTCACAACTGTCCGCCAGCCTTTAAAAGAAATGGTTCATCAAGCCATAAAAATATTGAAAGAAATCACAGAAAGAACAAAATCTCCTCAAAAGATTGTTTTGGATACCGAACTTATCATTAGAGACACAGTAAGCTTTATCTAAAGTTCAGTTTCAATTTCCTCAAAGCTGAATTTTCAGCAATTTGAAATCTTCCGATATTCAGTGAGTTAGATCTTTTTACTTTTTAACAATATGTTGTATCTTTAATGATTAAGAACTACAAGATATAGTATTTTTCCTTGACATTTCTCTGAACGGGTAGTATAAAAAATACGTAGAGGCGGGGCTTGCCTCCGCCCGTTGCTTAATAATTCATTATTTTGTTTCGGGCCGACGCAAGGCCGGTCCCTACGATTATTAAATTAGATATTATTTAATATTGGAAAAAAAGGGGGGGTATGAAGTCTTCGTTAAAATTTTCGTCTAATGCTCTTATTGTTTTACAAAAACGTTATCTTAAAAAGAATAACGCCGGAGAAGTTATTGAAACTCCAGAAGAACTTTTAAAGAGAGTTTCCGGCGCGATTGCTTCTATTGAAAAAAAATACGGCGCTAATGAAGAGGCTTTAAAAAAAGTAGAAAAAGATTTTTTTGAAATGATGAGAGAGTTAGAGTTTATGCCGAACTCACCTACTCTAATGAACGCCGGAAAAGACCTAGGACAGTTATCTGCTTGTTTTATAAAAGAGCAAAAGATTCTATCAAATCTTGGATATAAAAATATAGACCAAATAGAAGTAGGAGATAAAGTAATAACAGATCGGGGAAGAGCAAAAGAAGTATTAGAGTTGCATCAAAGAAAATATAGAGGTAAGCTTTATGCTATAGATATTCAGGGACTTATGAGGCCTGGCTTGAGTGTTACAGAAGAACACCCAATACTCGCTGTAAAAAAGGAAAATTTAGTATGTAAGAGAATGAAAAATAAAAAATGTAATGGATTTATAAAAAAGTATTGTCTAAAAATACCCGGGGAATATAAAAGAAATTGCGAGTTTATCGGCCAATTCTTTGAACCAAAATGGATACCTGTAAAAAAATTAGAAAAAGGCGATTTTGTTGTGGTAAATACAAATAGAGAAATAAAAGACATAAAAGAGATAAAGATTGAAGATTATCTCAAGGATAATATCTATTTAAAAAAAGGAGATTGTTTAATAGCTAAAGGAAGACCGAATGAAGGGAAAAATATACCTAATAGGATAGGAATTGATAATGATTTCTTGAGACTAATCGGTCAGTGGTTAGCTGACGGTTCGTTAAGCAAGAGATATGATAAATATAGCGTGATAAGATTTACATTTAATTTGAAAGAGAAAGAATTCTGTGAAGAAATTAGAAGGACAATGAAGAAGAAATTTAATTTGACAGCAAAGGAAGAATTCACAGAGAAGCAAAAAACAATTCAAATAAGATTTAGTTCAATAATAGTAGCAGAGTTGTTCTACAAATTATTTGGAAAAGGCTTCAACGGAAAGAGGCTGCCCGCATGGGTTATTACTTTACCATTAGAAAAACAATTTAATTTGCTAGTCGGGTTATTTAGAGGAGATGGTTGCTATTCAAAAGAGAAAAGACAAGATAGAATTTTTGTTAGCTTATCAAATGAAAAATTAGCAAATGATGTATGGAATGTCCTATTAAGGCTCAGATATAATTTTAATATCACTCATAGAAGGCCAAGAGGCGCAACGGAAGAAGCATATAGAATTGGTGCGGCCCCTAGCGAGTGTAAACAATTAGTAGAGGCGATAAAGAAAGGAAAATACAGAGAAAGAAAAATATTTCCTCGATATATTAAGACGGGAAATGTAATATTGAGGCCAATTGATAGAATAGAATGCAAGCCATTCGATGGAGATGTGTATAATTTAGAAGTGGAAGAAGACCATAGCTATTTAGCTAATGGAGTGGCTGTGCATAATTGTTTCGTGCTCCCTGTCGCTGACAGCATGGAGTCTATTTTTGACGCTATTAAATCTACCGCCTTAATTCATCAAAGTGGCGGCGGAACAGGTTTTAGCTTTTCCCGCCTTCGCCCAAAAAATAGTATTGTTAAATCAACCGGAGGAGTAGCTTCAGGCCCAGTTTCATTTATGAAAGTTTTTGATGCTGCTACGCACGCTGTGGTTCAAGGGGGAATGAGGCGCGGCGCGAACATGGGAATATTAAGTGTGGATCATCCTGATATTTTAGAATTTATTAAGTGTAAAGAAAAAGAAGGCGATATTTCTAATTTTAATATTTCTATCGCTTTGACTGATGATTTTATGGAGAAAGTTTTAAGAGAAGAAAAATATGAGTTACGCGATCCCCGCTCAGATAAAGTTGTTGGCGAGCTTGATGCTAAAGAAGTCTTTGATCTTATAGCAGTTTACGCCCATAGAAACGGAGAGCCGGGAATAATATTTATTGATAAGATGAACAAGCATAATCCGACGCCGGCGTTAGGGAAATATGAGTCAACAAATCCATGCGGCGAACAAATTTTGCTCCCTTACGAAAGTTGTAATCTTGGGTCTATAAATTTATCAAAAATGATTAAAGAAATTAATGGTAAGTTTGAGACAGATTGGGATAGGCTTAAGAGAGTTACTATTCAATCAGTGAGGTTCTTAGATAATGTTATTGATTGCAATAAGTTTCCTCTTTCTCAAATTGAAACTAGTACTTTGAAAACTCGTAAAATTGGCTTAGGAGTTATGGGCTGGGCAACAATGCTGGGATTCTTAGGTATTCCTTATGACAGCGAAGAAGCTATAAATTTAGCAAAAAAAGTTATGAGTTTTATTCAAGATATCGCGCGCGGCGCTTCTTTAGAATTAGCAAAAGAAAGAGGAGTATTTCCGGCGTGGGAAGGGAGTACTTGGCATAAAAAAAATATGAAGATGCGTAACGCGACCTTGACTACGATTGCGCCTACGGGAACAATAAGTATTATTGCCGGGCCAACTTCTTCAGGAGTTGAACCTAACTTTTCTTTATGTTATTTTCGTAATGTTTTAGACGGCGAAAAGCTTTTAGAAGCAGATCTTGCTTTTGAATGGACAGCAAAAAAACAAGGTTTTTACTCTAAAGAGCTGATGAAAAGGGTAGCTTCAGGAGAAAGCATTCAGGGGATGAAAGAGGTACCTGACAAGGTAAAAAGAATTTTTAGAACAGCAATGGACATTTCAGCATTTTGGCATATAAAAATGCAGGGAGTTTTTCAGGAATATACGGATAATGCTGTTTCTAAAACCATTAATTTTTCTAATGATGCTAAAGTAGAAGACATAAAAGAAGCTTATTTGCTTGCTTATAAGGTTAATTGTAAGGGTATAACAGTGTATAGGGATGGGAGTCGAAAAGTGCAAGTTCTTACAATAGATAAAAAAAAGGAAGGGGATAAAAGTATGGAAAATAAAGAAATTGAAAGCTATTCCTTAACTGTGCCTTACCCTAAGCCTAGGCCGGAAGTAATTTTAGGGACTACTACTAAAGTTAACACTGGCTGCGGCAATCTTTACATTACGGTTAATCAAGATGAAGAGGGAAATTTCTTTGAAGTTTTTACTCAAATGGGAAAAGCCGGCGGTTGTGCTGCTTCTCAGCTTGAAGCAGTAGGAAGGTTGGTTTCTCTTGCTTTAAGAGGAGGCATTGACGTAAAAGTTATTGTTGAACAGCTTAAAGGCATCAGGTGCCCTTCTCCTTCTTGGGATAAGGGAAAAAAGATTTTTTCCTGTGCTGACGCCATTGCCAGAGTTTTAGAAAAAAGAGCATCCGGCCAAAAAGAAGAGATGAAGGTTAAAGTTTCATTTGTCCAAGAAGAAGCGCCGGTAGGAGCAGTCGTAGGCGGCGAGCACCCCAGTGGACACAAGTATGCCAGCCCTATTAAGGTTAATAAAAATAATTCAAACAACGTTGTGGGAGTATGTATAGAATGCGGGTTTGCCCTGCGGCATCAGGAAGGGTGCTTGGTTTGTGATGCTTGTGGATACTCGAAGTGCTAAACCTTAATGCAAAATTAAAAATTAGCAATTAGCATTTTAAATTGTTAAATGGAAAGGGAGAAAAAATGGTTAAGTTAGTTTTATTGAGACACGGAGAGAGTACTTGGAATTTGGAAAATAGGTTTACCGGCTGGACTGATGTTGGGTTGTCTGAGAAAGGTGTCCAAGAGGCTCATAGCGGAGCCCAAAGCCTTAAAAAACAGGGTTTTACCTTTGATATTGCTTATACTTCGGTTCTTAAAAGGGCAATTTCAACTCTTTGGATAGTTTTAGAAGATATGGATTTAATGTGGATTCCGGTTTATCGCTCATGGAGGCTTAATGAAAGGCATTATGGCGCCTTACAGGGCTTAAATAAGGTAGAAACTGTTCAAAAGTATGGGGATGAGCAGGTTTTGGCTTGGAGGAGGAGCTATGATATTCCGCCTCCAGTTTTAACTAAAGACGATCCTCGTTTCCCCGGAAATGACCCCCGATATAAAGAGTTAAGGGAAAAAGAACTACCTCTTGCTGAATGTCTCAAAGATACAGTTGATAGATTCCTTCCTTACTGGCAGCAGACTATTGTGCCCAGCCTTAAGCAGGGCAAGAAAGTTATCATTGCCGCTCATGGAAATAGTTTAAGAGCCCTAGTCAAATATCTCGATAATGTTTCGGATGAAGATATCGTCAGCTTTAATATTCCTACGGGAATTCCCCTGGTATATGAGCTTGACGAAAATCTTAAAGCTCTCAAACATTATTATCTAGGCGACCCTGAAGTAATAAAAAAGGCAATTGATTCTGTTGCTAAACAAACTAAGAAGTAGTAAATCCGAAGCACGAAATCCGAAATCCGAAACAAATTCGAAATTCGAATGTTCAAATTTTCAAAATAGAGAATATTGTTTTGATCATTAGAATTTTGGTCATTAGGATTTGTTTCGGATTTCGATATTCGGATTTTATTTGTTATGAAGAAGTATGATATTGTTGTAATTGGCGCGGGACATGCGGGGATTGAGGCGGCGTATTCGGCGGCTAAATTGGGCTGTTCTGTTTTGCTTTTGACTATTGATATTGACGGGATTGGAAAATTGTCTTGTAATCCGGCCGTGGGCGGAGTTTCTAAAGGGCATTTAGTTAGAGAAGTTGATGCTTTGGGCGGTTTAATAGCTAGAATTACTGATCAAAGCGCGCTGGGCTATAGAATTCTAAATAGAAGCAAAGGTAAAGCTGTCTGGTCAACAAGAGCTCAGGTTGATATGTATACTTATCCAAAAGTTGCCCGTTGTTTTCTTGAAAGCACTGATAATATTGAAATTTTGCAGGCAAAAGTAGAGAGAATATTAGTAAAAAATAAGAAAGTTTACGGAGTTCAAACTAATTTTGGAGAAATTTTTGAAACTAAGGCAATAGTTATTTGTGCCGGAACTTTTCTTAAGAGCAAAATTCATATTGGTTTAAATAGTTTTCCCGGAGGCAGGCTTTATGAGGAATCCAGTGATAGCCTTTTTGACAATATAAAAAATTTAGGTTTTGAAGTTAAACATTTTAAAACCGGGACTTGCGCCCGTTTAGATAAACGCACAATTGATTTTTCGAAAATGATTGAGCAAAAGCCGGATAAAGACGTAGTGCCTTTTTCTTTTCATAATAAAAAGATAAACCCCGATAGAAATAGGTTATCTTTAGATGGCCATAAAATTTCTAACGGGGTAAATAAAAAAAGTTTAAGCTGTTTTATAACTCACACTAATAAAAAGACTCACAAAGTTATTCTAAATAATTTAAAATACTCACCTTTATATACGGGAAAAATTCATTCTACCGGAGTCCGCTATTGCCCTTCTTTAGAGGATAAAGTCATAAGATTCTCTCAAAGAGACAGGCATCAGGTTTTTATAGAGCCTCAGGGATTAAACTGCATTGAAGTTTACCCTAACGGAATATCAACGTCTTTGCCTTTGAATGTTCAATTAAAGTTTATACGGACAATTGAGGGGCTGGAAAAAACTTTAGTTTTACGTCCCGGCTATGGTATTGAGCATGGTTTGATTAACCCTTGTCAGTTGGATCGAAGCTTAGAATCAAAAAAAATAAGCGGCCTTTATTTTGCCGGCCAAGTTAACGGGACAACCGGTTACGAAGAAGCCGCGGCTCAAGGATTGATAGCCGGAATAAACGCGGCTTTAAGAGTTAAGAAAAAAAGTCCTTTTATCTTAGAAAGAAGCCAAGCTTATATTGGAGTTTTAATCGATGACTTAACTGCCAAAGGGGTTGATGAGCCTTACCGGATGTTTACTTCCCGCTGCGAGTTTCGGCTAACTTTGCGCGAAAGTAATACCAGTATGAGGTTGGCTGGCATAGGCTATAAATTAGGATTAATAAATAAGAGTGATTATGAGGTAATCGTAGATAAGAAGAACCGCTTAGATGAAGAAATGAAGAAAGTTAAAACTCAAAGAATTATTTTTAAAGGCCGCAAAATTCTTATTTCTGAAGCCCTTAAAAGGCCTAAGGTTAGCTTTAAAGATATAAAAAAATATTTAAAAGAAAAAATAGATGATTTAGAAATACAAAGAGAAATAGAAATATTGGCGAAATATGAGGGATTTTTACGCCGGGAACAATCCTGGCTGAAAGAATTACGAAATATTGATAAAATAAAAATACCTAAAATAGATTTTTTCCAAGTTCCTTCTTTATCCAGAGAAGTTCAGGAAAAATTAGAAAAATTCAAGCCCAAAACTCTAGCCCAAGCCCTAAAAATAAGCGGCATTACCCCCGCGGCAATATTAAATATTTATAATTTTATTAAACGTAGATAATTTCCTATGTAGCTCGCTAATTTATCTGTCGCGCCGTCCGGTAAAAGCTTGTCTTTTATTTTCTTCAGCTCTTCTTTTAGCTCGCGGTATTTATCTTTGTCTTTTAAGTATTTGAGAGTTAAGGCTGCTATTTGCTTAGGGCAAGCTTCTCTTTGCAGGAGTTCATCAACTATTTTTTTCCCCGATAAAATATTAGCCATACCCACAAAATTAGTATTTACAATTCTTTTTAAAATTTGCCATGTAAGCGGGTTCATCTTGTAGATTATAATATAAGGAACTTCCAATATTGAAATTTCAACGGTCGCGGTTCCCGAGGAGGTGATTATGAACTTTGAATCTTGAATTGCTTGATAGGAGTGTTCAATTATATTCATATTTGAGGACAAGCTTTGGTAAAAATTCTCATCTAAATTTTTGGGCCTTATCACTTGAAAGTGATAATCTGGTAACTCTTTTTCAAGGATTTCTTTTGTTTTTTGCATTATAGGCAGGTGTTTTTTCACTTCATTTTTTCTGGAGCCGGGGAGGAAAGAGATTATGTTTTTTTGAGATCCTTCGTTGTTCCACTCCTCAGGATGACGGGTGGAGGAGTTTTCTGGCTTGTTGATTATTTCAAGTAAGGGATGGCCGAAATAAAGAACATCTACTCCTTCTTTTTTGTAAAAATCTTGTTCAAACTTAAAGATTACAATCATTTTTTCTATGTAGCGTTTTATTGATTCTATTCGTTTTTTTCTCCAAGCCCATATCTGAGGGCTTATATAATAAAAAATAGGAAATTTTTTATTAAGAGTTTTTGCCAGCCTTAAATTGAAATCGGGGAAATCAATAAGGATTACTAAGTCGGGGTTTTATTTTTTGTATCCGATTTTCAGTTTCTTTAAAAATATTAAGTATTTCTTTTAGATTAGAAAACACTTCAACTATTCCTGATACGGAATGTTCGATAAGATTTATTTGTTGGGAGGAGTGTCGGGCTAAGTGGGGGCCGGCAAAGGAGAATATTTTAAGGTTAGAGAATTTTTGTGTTAGATTCTCAGCTAATTTTGCTCCGTATAAATCACCCGAAGAATCTCCAGCTACAATTACAATATTTTTCATATAAATTTCTATGCATTTTCACGCTGTTATCCGCGTGTATCCATATTTACAAGTTTATGGATTTTCAAAGCGAGGCTTAAAGCTTCTTTGGCTTTTTGGGCGTAGCTTATATCAAAAACGCCTTTACGTACTAAATTTACGAAATCAACAATTTCTTTTTTTAGCGGTTCTTCTTTATTTATACAGAGCTGTTTTCGGGTAATTTCGCCTTTAAATTTTTTGTATATTTCTACGTTTTGTTGGGCGAAATCTAAGGAAATATAACAGTTGCGCATAAATATTCTAATTTTTCGTTCTGTTTTTGCTGAAATGCGCGAAGACGTTATGTTGGCAACACAGCCTTTCTTAAAAGTAATACGGGCGTTAATTATATCATCAGTCTTAGAGAGCACGCGGACGCCCTTAGCGTCAATTTTTGTAACTTTATCCCCTAAAAGGCCTAAAATTATATCCAAATCATGGATCATTAAATCCAGGGCAACGCTTACGTCTAATGACCGATGAGGATAAGGGCTTAAGCGGTGACATTCTATAAATAAAGGATTTTTAATAATTTTTTGGACAGCCAGATAAGCGCTGTTATATCTTTCTACGTGGCCTACAAAAAGAAGAGTTTTATTCTTTTTAGCAAGATTTATTAATTTTTGAGCTTCTTTTGTGTTTTGAGTAAGAGGTTTTTCTACCAGCACAGGAATTTTGTTTTCAAGGAAAAACTTAGCAACTTCAAAATGAGCCGAAGTAGGGACAGCAATACTTACCAGTTCGACTTTTCCTTTCAGCTGTTTATAATCTTGGAAACAGGCAGCCGCGCCAATAAGGCTGGAAAGCCTTTCCGTACAGGTATCGGCAAGGTAGATTTCCGTTATCTCTTTTATTTCCTTATAGATACGGAAATGAATGCTCCCTAATTTTCCTATTCCTACTACCCCTACTCTCATTATCGCGTATTTTATCAAATCTCTTGTGAAAAGTCAATTGATGTGGTAAAATTCTACCCAGTTAAATCATAAATAATGGCGGTTTGGTTATGAAAAAGTATATTAGAGAATATTTAAAACTTCTTCAATTCGTTTATCCTTATAGGGGATTTTTATTTTTAGCAGCTCTCTGTATGGGGGTGTCTACTATTTTTGAAGGCGCCAGCTTAGGGATGATTATGCCTCTTTCAGACAGGGTGCTTACTAATAAACAAATAATTATTCCCGGAGAACTTCCTCAATTTCTAGCTTCAATAATTGAAAAGTTGAATTCGACAGAACCTTTGCTATTTCTTAAATTTATGCTTATTTTTATGCCGGCTTTGTTTCTTATTAAAGGAATATCTATCTTTTTTCAGGAATATCTTGTGAATATGGTTGGCCAGGGGGTTGTGAAGGACGTCCGGAGTAAGCTTTACGCTAAGTTTCAGGAATTATCTATGGATTTTTACGGTAAAAAAAGAACTGGAGAGTTAATGTCCAGGATAACTAATGATGTGGCTGTCATCACTAACGCGATTTCTTATGCCTTAAAGGATCTTATCTTTGAATCAATGAAAACGGCCTTTTTTGCTTTTTTAGCCTTTTATATAGGTTTTAAAATTTCCTGGAAATTACCTTTAATTGCTTTTGTTATTTTTCCTTTGATAATGTATCCGGTGGTTAGGCTGGGCAAAAGAATTAAAAAGTTTGCTCTTCAGGTGCAAAATAAAATGGCTGATTTGAACTCACTTATGGCCGAAACTATTCAGGGCGCTTATATTGTAAAGGCTTTTTGCCGTGAGGATTATGAATTAGGCAGGTTTAACAATATTAATCATCAGTATTACCGGTTTACCTTAAAAACTGCTAAAAGAATGTTAGTTTTATCTCCTTTTACTGAGTTTGTCGGAGCTTCCGGGGCGGTTGTGATTCTATGGATCATAGGGAAAGAAGTGATTTCAGGTAATTTATCTTTTGGCGTTTTTGGTATTTTTTTAGCTTTCCTTTTGTCTATGATTCGGCCGCTTAAAAAATTATCTAATGTACATGCTATTAATCAGCAAGCTATGGTTGCTTCAGATAGAATTTACGATGTTTTAGAAGAGAAACCAAAGGTAATGAATATAAGCAACCCTTTAACTTTAAAAGAATTTAAGCAAGAGATAGATTTTAATAAAGTTTGGTTTAAGTACGCCAAAGAAGAAGACTCTGTGTTAAAAGATATTAATTTTAAAGCAAAAAAGGGAGAAGTAATCGCCTTGGTCGGCCCTTCAGGCGCGGGAAAATCAACTTTAGTAAGCTTACTTGTTCGGTTTTACGACCCCCAAAAAGGACTGATTCTTATTGATGGGATGAATATCAAAGATATCGCTTTAAAAGATTTAAGATCTCTCATAGCTATAGTTTCCCAAGAAATGGTTCTTTTTAATACCACTGTTCAGGATAACATTGCTTATGGAAAAATAGACGCTAGTGAGGAAGAAATCATTGAGGCGGCCAAAAAAGCCCATGCTTTTGAGTTTATCAAAGAATTGCCTAATGGCTTTGCTACTGTTATTGGAGATAGGGGTTTGCGGCTTTCAGGAGGGCAAAAGCAGAGGATTGCTATTGCTCGGGCAATCCTTAAAAATTCTCCTATTTTAATATTAGATGAAGCTACCAGTCAGCTTGACTCTGAGTCAGAACAGTTGATAAAAGATGCTTTACATAATCTTTTAAAGGGTAAAACCGCTTTTGTTATCGCCCATAGGCTTTCTA
The DNA here is from genome assembly GCA_043815445.1 of Candidatus Omnitrophota bacterium. Taxonomy (GTDB): domain Bacteria; phylum Omnitrophota; class Gorgyraeia; order Duberdicusellales; family 4484-171; genus JBDRIY01. The sequence goes on along the minus strand of JBDRIY010000054.1, from coordinate 9,731 downwards.
CAGTGCAGAAAGCTGATAAGATAGTTGTTTTGGACAGAGGTTCAATCATTGAAATAGGCACACATTCTCAACTTTTAGCAGGGGATAGCATGTATAAAAAGCTGCATGATTTACAATTTTATGCCTGAGAGCTCTGAAAACAGAGGCCTTTTAATGGCCTCATTGAAAATATTAAGATATATGATATACTTTATTAATTAGAAAGGAGGAATAAAGACTATGGCGTTACCTGAAGTTATTAGAGAATTGTTAGAAAATGGGGTTCACTTTGGGCATTTAAGCAAACATTGGAATCCTAAAATGAAAAGGTTTATCTTTGGTAAGAAGAAGAATGTTTATATTATTGATTTGGAAAAAACAGCTCAAAAATTGCAGGAAGCTAAGGATTTTGTTAAGGAAAAGGCAAAATCCGGAGAGAAAATTCTTTTCGTCGCTACCAAGAAACAGCTTCGCGGCGAAATAAAAGAGTTGGCGGTTTCTTGTGGTATGCCTTATATAGTAGAAAGGTGGGTCGGGGGCCTGCTCACTAATTTTTCTACCATAAGGAGCAGAGTAAACAGATACATAAACCTTTTGGATCAAAGAGAAAAGGGTGAATTTGATAAGAGGCCCAGGAAAGAGGTGGTTCGGCTTAATCGAGAAATAGAAAGAATGGAGAAGAACTATAGCGGAGTCATTGCTTTAGATAGCCTTCCGAGCTGTGTTTATCTCGTTGACCCCAAAAAAGAAGTTGCTTGCGTTCGGGAGCTGAATAAACTCGATATACCTATTATAGCTTTGATTGATACTGACGCTAATCCGGATATCATTAATTACCCTATTCCGGGAAATGATGATTCTATAAAGTCAGTAAAATATATAACTTCTTCTATTATAGAAGCTATTAATGAGGGCCTATCGATAGAAGAAAAAACAGATGAAGAAACAGTAGATGAAAAAATAAATGAAAAGGAGATTTCAGAAAATAATGAAACTCCAAATGATAAATAATAAATTCCAATATTTAATAGTTAAATCCTAATAAGTCTTTATGGGAATTTCAATATGAGAGGAGGAATAAGATGGGTTTGAGTGATATTAAGAAATTAAGAGAAGTAACTTCTTTAGGCATTAATGACTGCAAAAAGGCTTTAAGCGAAACAAAAGGCGATTTTAACCAAGCCTTAAAAATACTTAAAAATAAAGGAATTCAGATGCTTCAAAAAAAAGGCTCAAGATTAGCCAGCCAAGGCTTGGTAGAGTCTTATGTTCATTTCGGAGGTAATCTTGGCGTATTAGTAGAAATAAATTGTGAGACTGATTTTGTTGCCCGCACAGAAAAATTTAAAAAGTTCGTTAAGGATGTAGCTATGCAAATAGCCGCGGCTAATCCTGAGTATATTAAGAAAGAGGATATTCCCGCGGATGTTTTAAATAGTGTAAAAAATCCTGATGAGTACGTTAAACAGTATTGTCTTTTGAACCAGCCTTTTATAAAAGATAGTAAAAATACTGTAGAAGATTGTTTGCGGGAGATAGTGTCTCAAACCGGAGAAAATATCGTGATAAGAAGATTCACGCGTTTTTCTTTGGGAGAAGAGCATTAATAAGCTCTAAAAAGGGAGAAGCATGAAAGCCAGATACAAAAGAGTTCTTCTTAAACTAAGCGGAGAAGCTTTTTTAGGCAAGCATTCTCATGGAATCGACACGTCAGTATGCGCTCATTTAGCAAAACAAATTAAAGAGGTTATTCAACCGGGTGTTGAAATGGCTTTAGTTGTTGGCGGCGGTAATATTTTTAGAGGAGCCTCTCGTTCTAAAGATTTTCAGATGCAAAGAACTGTTGCTGATTATATGGGGATGTTAGCGACAGTTATAAACGGTTTAGCTCTTCAGAACGCTTTAGAAAATCAAGGTGTTCCCAGCAGGGTTATGACGGCTATTGGAATGCAGAGGATTGCTGAGCCTTATATTCGTAGGCGGGCGGTGCGGCATATGGAGAAAAAAAGAGTGGTAATTTTTGTTGCCGGCACAGGCAATCCTTACTTTACTACAGATACGGCCGCGGCCTTAAGAAGTATTGAGGTGGGGGTTGATATCTTACTTAAAGGCACAAAAGTGGATGGGGTTTACTCCTGCGACCCTTTTAAAAATAAAAATGCTAAGATGTTTAAACAAATGAGCTATATGGAAGTGATGAATAAAAAGTTAAAAATAATGGATGCTACAGCCATTAGCCTATGTATGGAAAATAAACTGCCTATTATAGTTTTTAATTTTATGAAAGAAGGAAATTTGAAAAAAGTAGTTTGCGGGGGAAGTATAGGAACGGTTATTAAATAACTAAAGAATAATAAATTCGAAGCACGAAATCAGAAAAATGAATAAATTCGAAATACGAAGCACGAAATTCGAAACAAATTCTAAATTCGAATGTTCAAATTTTCCCGCCACGGCGGACAGGCAAAACGGGGAATATTGTTTCGGTTATTAGGATTTTGGTCATTCGAATTTGTTTCGGATTTCGATATTCGGATTTCGGATTTACTTTGGAGGATTTATGGTTAGCAAAATTGTTCTTAAAGAGATAGAAGAAAGTATGAAGAAGACTATCGAGGCTATTAAAAGGGAGCTGGCTGAACTTCGTTCGGGTAGGGCTAACCCGAAGATGATTGAGGGTGTTAGGGTTAATTATTATGGAACGCCTACTTTGCTTAAAGAACTGGCAACAATAGGAATTCCTGAAGCAAGAATGATAGTAATAAGCCCTTATGACCCTACGTCTTTAAAGGAAATTGAAAAAGCTATATTGCAGTCTGAATTAGGCATTACTCCTATCAATGATGGAAAAATTATTAGATTAATAGTGCCCCCTTTGTCGGAAGAGAGAAGGTGTGATTTAGCAAAAATAGTTAAAAAGATTACTGAGGAAGGGAAAGTATCAATTAGGACAGTTCGCAAAGATGGAAAAGATAAAATAAAAGGATTAGAAAAAGATAAAAAGATTGCTGAAGACCAACGTTTTAATTCCGAAGAAGATTTACAGAAGCTTACCGATAAACATATTAGCCTAATAGATAAAATTTTAGAAGAAAAAGAAAAAGAATTAAAAGAATTTTAATGGGCCGCTAGCTCAGTTGGTAGAGCATCGCCCTTTTAAGGCGGGTGTTCCGAGTTCGACCCTCGGGCGGCTCATTTTTTCGATACTCGATACGAGATACTCGATACTGGATGCTGGATATAGTTTTTTAAAAATATTTATATAGGATTCATAATTTAGGGTAAGGCGCGGACGTGGCGGAATTGGCAGACGCGTATGACTTAGGATCATATCTCGAAAGAGGTGGGAGTTCAACTCTCCCCGTCCGCATAGAGGAAACAGTATTTTTTGAAAGTAAAACATATAGCTTGAGAAATAAATCTTCTATGAAATTCTTCGGGATTGACAGCGAAGCGGGAAAATCTTCTTAAAATTTTAAATGCTAAATTTGCAATTTGAAATGATTTGCATTTTTCTTTGCGGGGGTAGCTCAATTGGCTAGAGCGTCACGTTGCCAACGTGAAGGTTGAGGGTTCGATTCCCTTCCTCCGCTCCAAAATAGTAGTTTGTAGTTAGCAGCTTGTAGTTAGTTGGGGAAGAAGGAGAAAAAACCACGAATCACAAACAACAAACTACAAACAACAATTTATTGTATGGATATAAACGTTTTAAATTATTTAGATAAAAAAAGTGTTATTTTAGGTTTAAAGCCAAAGAGCAAAAAAAATGTTATTTCTACCATTCTCGACCATCTTGTTCAAAATAAGAAAATAGCTAAAGAAAAGAAAAAAGAAATTTTAAAAGTCGTTTTACAAAGAGAAGATATGGGCTCTACCGCTATCGGTAAGCACATAGCTTTTCCTCATGCCCGAATTGACTCAGTTAAAGATATCATAATTTGTTTAGGTATATCTCCGGAAGGGCTTGATTTTGATTCCTTAGATCAAGAACCGGTTAATATTGTTGCTTTTCTCCTTTCTAATCAGAAAGAGGCAGGTTTGCACCTTAAGATGTTAGCGCTTTTAGCGCGCATACTGCGTGATAAATACCTTATTCAGAGATTAAAAAACGCCAAAAATGAAGAAGAGGTTTTAGCTTTATTGGATAAGCAGCAACAGGCAGTTCGATGAAAAAAATTCTAAAAGTTATAAAATGGTTTTATCCCGGATTAAAGATAAAAAGGTGGGTTATCTTATTATCCCTAAGTTTCTTTTTTGTAGTTTTCTCAGCCATAAGATTTTTTTATGATACTTATTTAGTTTTAAAGATATTTGATATTTTTATATTTGTTCTTTCTTTCGTAGGGTTTATAGCGGGAATAAAATCTCTTACTAGAAGCTTTTCTGAAGTTATTTTTCCCGGTAAAAATAAAGGGTTTATAGATGTAATTTATGAGAAAAGATTTCTTTCTAAGGGGCCGAGAGTAGTTGCTATCGGAGGAGGAACAGGGCTTTCTACAATTTTAGAAGGATTAAAAGAATATACCGCCAATATAACCGCGGTAGTTGCTGTTGCTGATGAAGGGGGTTCTTCAGGGCGTATTCGAGAGGAGTTTGGAATTTTACCTCCGGGGGATATAAGGAATTGCCTTGTTTCTTTAGCTGAGGCGCCTCAGCTGATGAGGGATTTATTCCAGTACCGCTTTAAAGAAGGCAACGGAATCAAAGGCCATAGTTTCGGTAATCTTTTTATCACGGCAATGACTCAAGTTACCGGAAGTTTTAAAGCCGCGGTAGAAGAATCCAGCATAGTTTTAGCTATAAGGGGAAGAGTTTTGCCTTCAAGTTTGGATAAGGTTAGGCTTAAGGCTGAATATAGCGATGGAACAGCTAAGATAGGAGAAGATAAAATTCCTGATGAGGGAAAATTCATTAAAAAACTATATTTGCTTCCCGAAGATGTTCAACCTAATCCGGAGGTTATTGAGGCCATAAAAAAAGCGGAAATAATAATTTTCGGCCCGGGAAGCTTGTTTACCAGCATTCTCCCTAATCTTCTTATAGAAGAGATCAGCGAAACTATTGCTCAGCATAACAGTATTAAATTGTATCTTTGTAATGTTATGACTCAGCATGGCGAAACCGATGGTTTTACAGCCTCTGATCATCTTAATATGATTATGAAACATGCTAAAAAAAGAGTTGTTAACAGTTGTTTAGTGAGTTCCGGCCGGCTTAAATATCGTTTGCTTGTTAATTACGCCAAGGAGAAGTCGTTTCCTATTGTTTTTGACCGGGAAAGATTAAAAACAATGGGCATAAAAGTTTTTGAAGCTGATGTTGTAAGTAAGGAAAATTATTTACGTCATGATTCAAAAAAGACAGCTAAAGAAATCATGAATATTTATAATTATTATAATAAAAGAAAATGGAAAGAATTGAAGAACTAGTAATTGTCAATAAAGCACATGGCCTGCATGCCCGGCCAGCTACTATTTTTGTTCAGCGGGCCAATAAATTTAATTCTTCTGTCTGGCTGGAGAAAGATGGGGAGATTGTTGACGGAAAATCAATAATAGCAATATTAAGTTTAGGGATTAATAACGGTATGGCGGTAAAAGTATCTATAGAAGGCAGCGACGCAAGCGTTGCTATGAGTGAGTTAAAGAATTTTCTAGAGAGTAATGATGATTAAACTAAAAGGTATCGCGGTTTCCGGAGGAGTTGGCATAGGAAGAGTTTTACTTCTGAGAAAGGATGAGCTTTCTGTTCCAAAACGCAAAATTGCTCATGATGAGATTTCTCGGGAGATTTACCGCTTTGAAGAAGCCTTGATTGATACTCGGCGCCAGATTTCAGAGCTTCAAAAGAAAGTTTCTCAGGATATAGGTTTTGACCACGCGAGAATATTTGAAGCCCACTTTCTTGTTTTAGAAGATAGAGTTTTGATAGAAGATGTTATCAAACAAATTAAGAATGATAAGATAAACGTTGAATGCGCTTTTTCAAGAAGTATTGAAAAATATGTAGATACTCTACTTAAGCTTGATGATGAATATTTAAGAGAAAGGGTGGTAGATATTGAAGATATTTCCCGAAGGGTTTTAAAGACAATGCTTAAGGAAAAATCAATAAGCTTAAGCGGTTTAAAAGAAAAAGTGATTATTGTCGCTCATGACCTTGCTCCTTCTCAAACCGCGTCTCTTCCTAAGGAAAATATTTTAGGTTTTATCACCGACGTAGGAGGAAGAACTTCTCATACCGCGATCATCGCCCGTAGTTTAGGAATTCCCGCGGTTGTGGGGGTTGAAACTGCTACCATAAATATAAAAACCGGGGATAAGGTTATAGTTGATGGTTCCTCAGGTAAAGTTATGGTTAACCCTATCGATAAAATATTGAAAGAATATAGAAAAAAATCGACAATATATACCAAGGAAATAGAAGCAATCTATATGCCTAAAGCTCTTAGAGCTTGTACTACTGACGGGGTAGAAAGAATGGTTTCCGCGAATATAGAGCTTCCTGAAGAAATTCCTTTAGTTAAGAAATATGGAGCAGAGGGAATAGGCCTTTATCGGACAGAGTATATTTTTTTAGGAAGAAAAGAGCTGCCTTCGGAAGAGGAGCAGTATAAGGCTTATTCTAAAGTAGCAAAAGGCATAAAGAGCCATTCAGTAATTTTTAGAACAATTGATATTGGAGGAGATAAGTTTCTTTCTCAGCCTCAGGTTCCCAAAGAAATTAGCCCTTTTTTAGGTTGGAGGGCAATTAGATTTTGCTTGGCCCGGCCGGAAGTTTTTAAAACGCAGTTAAGAGCCATTCTAAGGTCATCTGTCGGCAAAAATGTAAAATTGATGTTTCCTATGATTTCGGGGATAGAAGAGCTTAGAGAAGCAAAAATACTTTTAAAAGAGTGTAAGGCGGAGTTAAAAAAAGAGGGTGTGGATTTTGATGAGAATATTCCTGTGGGGACGATGATTGAAGTTCCTTCTGCCGCCTTGACAGCGGATACTTTGGCTAAAGAAAGCGATTTTTTTAGTATCGGAACCAATGATTTAATTCAGTATTCTTTAGCCGTGGATAGAACCAATGAAAAAGTTGCCTATCTTTATGAGCCCGGCCATCCAGCAGTTTTAAAGTTGATAAAAGGTATAGTTGACGCTGCTCATCGTAACGATATTTCTGTAGGGATGTGCGGAGAGATGTCCGGAGAACCTATTTTTGCCTTTTTACTTTTGAGAATGGGGTTAGACAACTTTAGTATGCCCGCCCCTAATGTTCCTAAAATAAAAGAGTTGATAAATAACATTAGTTTTAAGGATACTGAGAATATCGTTGAAAATATTTTGCAGCTTTCTACCGCTAAAGAAGTGGAAAAGGTTTTGCATGACGAATTAAAAAAGCTCTTGAAAGAAGAACTTTATCATTCGTTAATGATTTGAGACGCGGATATATATCATGAAGGTAGTAATTTTAGCGGCTGGTTATGGGACAAGGCTTTATCCTTTGACTTTAAGGATAGCTAAACCTTTATTGCCGGTGAATAAAAAGCCCATGATTAATTATTTAATTGATAAAATAGAGGTTTTAAAAAAGCATTTTCCTATAGAAGAGATTAGAATTGTAGTTAATGATAAATTTTATGGAAGTTTTTTAAAGTGGAAAAAGAAATATAAGGTTCAAGCAAAAATCATTAATGATGGTTCAGCTAACCCTGATGATAGGCGGGGCGCGGTAGGAGATATTAAATTTGCCATAAAAAATATAAAAACGGATTGGTTAGTTTTAGGAGGGGATAATCTTTTTGACGATAATTTAATAAATTTTGTCCGATTCGCCTTAAAAAATAAGCCTCATTCATCTTTAGGGCTTTATGATGTCCGAACTAAGAAAAAAGCGGCGCGGTTTGGGATAGTTAAATTGAACAAAAAAAAGAGAGTAGTTGAATTTTTAGAAAAGCCTAAAAATCCTCCATCAACTTTAGCCGCGTCTTGTGTGTATTTTTTTCCTGAGCAGTCTTTAAATTTATTAAAGCTATTTATTCACGCTAACGCGGGTGTGGATGCTTCAGGTAAATATATAGAATGGCTTTCCGAAAAAGACAAAGTATTTGGATGGACGTTTGAAGGCAGATGGATTGATATAGGGCATTTGGATTCTTTGAGGAAGGCAGGGGAAATGTTTCGGGATTAGTATCTAGAATCGAGATTAGAGGAGAAGGAGATGGAGTTGAAGAAGCTGAGAGGCAAGATTGATAAGATAGACGAAGGTATTTTGGCTCTTCTTAACCAAAGAGCTCAAGAGGTTATAAAGGTTGGTAAGGTTAAGAAGGCCAATAAAATTTCTACATATTCTCCGGAAAGAGAAGCAAGCATGCTTAAGCGCCTTAAAAAGATTAATAACGGGCCTTTTAGTTCCTGGGATGTAGAAGATGTTTTTAGAGAGATTTTATCTATTTGCCGATCGCAAAGGACAACCTTAGCTATAGCTTATTTAGGGCCTGAAGGAACATTTACTCATTTAGCGGCAATAAAAAAGTTCGGTAAAAAGCCTAATTATATTTCTGCTGAAAGTATTAGCGATGTATTTGATAAAGTTGATAGAGGTGAAGCTGATTATGGAGTTGTGCCGATAGAAAATTCTATAGAAGGTGTTGTTAACTATACTTTAGATATGTTTTTTTCTTCGCCTTTAAACATATGCGCCGAAGTAACTTTAAGTATTTCTCATGTTCTAATAGGTACATCTTTAAAGGATATAAAAAGAGTATATTCTCACCCTCAAGTATTTCCTCAATGCCGAAAATGGATTTCACGTTTTTTAAAGGGGGTAGAGCTTGTTCCTACTCTTTCAACTGCCAAAGCCGCTCAAGAAGCTAAAAAAGATCTCGGGGGCGCCTGTATAGGAAATAAAATTCTGGCTAATCTTTATGGTTTAAAAATTCTTAGTCCAGCCATTGAGGATTCTGCTTCTAACTATACAAGATTTTTAATAATTGCTAAGAATGATAGCCCTGCTTCAGGGCATGATAAGACTTCTCTTTTGTTTGCAGTAAAAGATAAAGTAGGGGCGCTTTATCATGTTCTTTCGTCTTTTAAAGGCTGTGGTGTTAACCTTACCAAGATAGAATCTCGGCCCTCTAAAAGAAAAGCTTGGGAATATTATTTCTTTGTAGATATAGAAGGGCACAAAGAGTCCGCGGAAGTACTCAAAGCTTTAAAAGCATTAGAAAAGAGATGTGTTTTTGTAAAAATTTTGGGCTCTTATCCCAGAGAAAGCTAACTCTCGATACTCGATTATAGATACTTGATAGCTCGTAAGATATGTAGTATCTATTTATCGAGAATTGAGTATCAAGTATCGAGATTTTTTAAGATGTTGTATAGAAAAGCTTTAAAAGATATAAAGCCTTATAAGCCGGGTAAGCCTATTGAGGAAGTTAAAAGGTCTTTAGGTTTAGATGAGGTATATAAGCTTGCTTCTAATGAGATTCCTTTTTCTCCTACCTATATAAATAAAGCAGTTAAAAAAGAGTTAAAAAATGTTAACCGCTACCCTGAGTCCAGTTGTTTTTATTTAAGAAAGAGCTTATCTAAAAAATTAAAAGTAAAAGAAAACCAGATAGTCTTCGGTAATGGCTCTGATGAAATAATCACTTTGATTTTGCGCGCTTTTTTGGAAAAAGACGATGAGGCCATAATTGCTCATCCCACATTTTTAATGTATGAACTGCAAGCAAAAATTCAAAACGTAAAAGTAGTAAAAGTTCC
>JBDRIY010000053.1:0-5516 GCA_043815445.1 Candidatus Omnitrophota bacterium | reverse complement strand
TAACCCAACTATATCAGGTTTCTGTATGGTAATCGATGTTTTTTTATTTACCCCTCTCTAACAGGTACTTATGTATTTTCTATCAACTCGGATAAGAAAGAACCATATTTTGTAACACCTGTCAATTTTTTACTTACCCCGCAAGTTTATATTCCTATTCACGAATTAGTACCCTGTTGGAAATCACTTATCGTAAAGGTAGGTTTAGATTTCCGGCAGGGTTTATTTTTGCCTATTTGAGATTTATTTCCCGTCGTAACGCCCTCTTTGGTTTTGGCTGACCCCTTTGGTTTTTTTGAGTTTCAACTAAGCCAAAAACCAAAGGGGGTGATTTAAATGGCTCTTTGTAAAAATTGTACGAAAAGAAGGGCATGTGTTGAAATATGCCCGGAATTAAAAAAAGAACTCTCCGCCCGCGGCCTTGCTCCCCGTCAGAAAGATAAAACCTATTCCGTAGATATGAATTACTTGGAAAATTCCCAGAATCCGTTTAATGAGTTCCAAAAAGAGGCAGCAAAAGAATTAGTTTCTGACGAGTGGGATGATGTTTTTACGCAATTGGATTTTGCTGAGGTGATGGATAAAGTTCTTTCTGTCCGCGAAAAGCAAATAATTCATTTGATTCTTGAAAGATATACCCAGCAGGAAATTGCGGAAAAACTTAACATAAGCAAGCCCCGGGTAAATGTGATTTTACAGCGGGCAAGAAAGAAAATAAAAAATTTTTACCGGAGGGGTTAACCCCGTTAGATAACTCTAATTCGTTGCTGCTCAAACTACTAAGAAAGTTTGCTGGATAGAATTTTCAAGGGGGTTGCAAAAATTTTTATCTAACGGGGTTAACAAACAGGCTAAAACTCGGCACAACCAATAGAAGGGTAAGTTCTCAATAATATGTTTTTGAGTAATAGAGACGGAGGTGAGTAAAATGGCGAATTTTAATATCAAACTCCAAAGCAGGATTAAGGAATTGGGGCTTAAGAACTATGATGTAGCCTATGCCTGCCATATGCACGAATCCGATTTGAGCAGGATTCTTAATGGCCGGCAGCAGCCTAATGAAGCGCAAAAGGAAAGACTTTGTAACGTCCTTAAATCTGCTCTGGAAGATATTGGTTTAAGTTAAGCATTATTGCAAAGGTAAGAAATGAGTGAACAGGAATTTTTTGCGAAGGAAGAACTGGATGGATTTAGAAATAAAGGTTTTTAAAAATAAAAAAGGTGAGGTAAGCGAAGGCATATTTGCCGCGGATAAACTCATTTATACCCTTTCCGGCTTTGCGCAAATCCGGAGGGGAATCATTGCTCACGCCAAAGAATTGGGCGACAGGTTAGGCTGGCTGTATGTGGTGCTTATACTTTTGGCAAAACCTTTGGGTAAAGATAAAGGCACCTTAGAGATATCTTTGAAAATTTTGTCACAAATTATGGGTAAATCTTTAAGCCAGATAAGCCGGGATTTGAGCGATCTTGCCAGACATAAGAATCACTATATTATTTATCAGAAAGCCAAAGGCAGGTACAGCCGCGCGGCTAAGATCATCATTCCCAAATACCCTGTGAATAATTCTGTGGATAAGCCTGTGAATTCATCATTTAACTATTGCAAAGATAGTGAAGTTAATTGCATGGATGCGGAAGTAGAAGGTTCTACTGCCGGCAGAAATGCGCAAGTACATTGCATAAATGCGGAGGTAGGAATGAATAACCCGAATAAAATCAAAGACTTATCTTTGACTAATAACAGACTAATAACAGAAAAGACTAAAAAGTCTTTAATAACAGTAGGCGGCCATTTTTGTGGAAAAGTTCTTTCTCTTATTACTTTGAGCGCCTTTATGGAGTTTGATTTGACGGTTGACTCTCAAAGGCTGGAGTTAGCGGTTAAAGAATATTGTGAAATTAGAAAACTCCGGAACTGGTGCCATAATCCTGAAAACTGTTTTATGCAGGTTTACAACATTATCGAAAAGATAAGTATGTATGAAATCAATGATCACCCGGCCTATTTTAAAAAGGCGTTAAAGAATTTTCTTAATGAGAACGCGGATGAACTTAAAAGTTATACCAAAGAGGGAAAAGATGGGGCTTTCTAAGGGGTAAATAAGTGTGAAAAAAGGCCGGATTTTCGCTTTATATATATATTTAAAAAAACACACAAAAATATAATTTTAAACAATGAGAAATGGGCAATGAAAAAAGTATCAATTATGGCAGGAGTAATACTCTTTAGCATAACTTTGACGTCTTCTATTTCCGCCAAAGAAGAAGAGCGGAAAGCGGCTAATCCCGCGTCTTCGGCTAAAGTGATTTACCGGAATGGGTATTTAGAAAATATTGGGCAGGAGCCGGCTTTAAGGTGTGAAGTCACAGCGCCTTTTTATAAATTTATCGGCGATATCAGCCCGGCGCGGAAAATAGATATCTCGTACATTAAAACCAAGTTTACTATTTCCTATCTTGTTCAGGATTGGCTGGGCGGATACCGGGAAGCGAAGGAAACATTTTCTCCTCAGTTTAAGTATAAAGTGCTTATCGCTCCGGAGGTAAAAATAGAATGCCGGCTTAAAGGCCGTTTTCTGGAAATAGAAATTATCTCGAATAAGCCGCTTAAAAACGCGGCTATTGAGATACTGCCGGAGGTGCCGGTTAGGATAAGCGAGTCAAGAGTAAGATATATTACCTCTCAGGTTTTAGCTTTGGGACAGAATGTTGTCTACGGCCAGAAAGCTGAGTTTGAAATTATTTCTTTATCCGAAGATGCTTATTCTGTGGTGCCTGTTCAGATAAGTTATCAATACCATGGCATAGAATACCAGAAATTAGTTTTTTACTCTTTTAAAAATGAGCGGTGAGAAATGGATCAGAATATAGTAAATTTTACCGTAAACCGGCAAAAAGAATTTAATCAGGTGCTAAAGAATTTAAGCCACAACGTCCCTACTTTGCTTTTAGGAAAGGCCGGCGTAGGCAAGACGCACCTTCTGTTTAATTTAAGGGAACATCTTAACTTGCGAAAAATGAAGTATCTTTATCTTCCCAAATTCAAGCCGGTAAAAGAATGTCTTATCGAGTTGTTTAAAGTTTTAAAGAAAAACATTGATGAGAAAGAAGAGAAGCGGATTAAGCGGATGACAATTTCGGAATTAACCGCGGAGGTAACCCTGCTTTTAGAGAAGAAAAACCGCAGGAGAAAGAAAACTTACTTTATTCTTATTTTTGATCATTTAGAAGAGATTACCACTTCTACTGCTGATATTTTGGGGAAACTTTCCACATTGGCTCTTGTCTTTGGGGCAGGCAGATATGTGAGAGAAGTGCGCGCGTTAAAGAGATTCTTCTGGCAGTTTGAAACCATTGAAATTCTTCCTTTTGACAAGGAGGATTCCATAAAATTAGTAAACATCCTGGTTGAGCAGAAAAACCTTAAAGTGAAGTGCAAGAAGTTTTTTATCAATCACGTAACAGCCAACACTTCCGGCATCCCTTTATCTATCATTGAAACGATTAACCGCGCGGCCAAACGGACTACTATTACCCGCTCTTATGTTCGAGAAATGTTTATTCACGGAAGCGGAGTAAAGGAGGTGGACGCTTCGCCGTTTATCATCCTCATCTTTGCTTTCTTTATTGTAATGCGTTTTGTTTATCGCGGCTTTGGCGAATATCAGGGTTACGCTCTTTTTGGCGCTCTTTCCGGTATCGGCATATTTATCCGCTATATGCTTTACCGTCAGGCAAGGGGGAAAAGAGGATGATCTCTATAACGCATATAACATTTGGAATATTAACTGCTGAGTTTTGCCTTACCAGTTTAGGTATGGATCCCACGGCTTTTTCTTTAGCTGTTAGCGGTTTAGGTTCACTTCTTCCTGACATAGATACGCCTAAAGCTTCATTAGGCCGGATTTTCCCTTTATCTTTCTGGATAGAACACCGCTGGGGCCATCGGACAATAACTCATTCCTGGATATTTATTGTGTTGTGCGCGTTACTCTTTATCCCTTTGTTATTTTTCAAGAAACTCTTAATCTACACTTGCCTTATAACAGGAGTAACTTCCCATATTATGATTGATATGGCAAATACCAGCGGCGTTACTTTTTTTATCCTGATACAACCAGATATGTTTTTCCCGCGGAAAAAGGCTCAAGAATAGAAGTGGGTTCAAAAAAAGAGTTTATTCTCCTGGCCATACTTATTCTTATCACCGCGATAACCACACCCATTTCTTACATTGGCTATAAATCTCTGTTTTACCGCCTCTCCCAGAATCCTTACGGAGCAGTAGAAGAAGCCCAGAAATGGAGTGATGAATATCTGCTTTCCGCCAGAATAAAAGGTATCTGGGAAGAAAGCCAGTTAGCGGTGGAGGAAACTTTCAGGGTTTTGGCAGTTCAGGGAAACGGTATGTTAATCACCAAAGCAAATAAAGTTTTTTATATTTCCTACAAACCTCCATCCAGTATCATCATCAACAAAATTTGGATTGCCAAAGATAAAAAAATAAAAAAGGTTCTTATTGAGGATAAATTTGATTATGTATTATTTGACTCAATTAAGATACCGGAAGATTCAATTATTTCTGGTTATCTTTTTTACGAAGGGTATGAGGGCATACAGGATGTAGTCTATGGCTATGAAGAGAGAGAATACCGTACCATAAAGATAGCTCCACACATTGGAAATAAACTCATTATTTCCTACTGCCCGTCAGAAGTCTTTAAAAAGATGAGAAACCAGGGGTTATATATTTCGCACGGAGAATTATCCATAACAAAATTCGAGGAAGTGAAATGAGAAAGATTACGGTCATTATTCTTTGTTTTTCTTTGCTGTTCAACAGTGGCTGCGCCACTATGAGTCAGGGTACCAGAGTTAAGCCAACCTCTGATTACAGGTTTCGGGTTGGCGATGAGCTGAGAGTAGTTATCTGGAAAGAACTGGACGAGAAAACTATTGTCCGTCCCGATTACAAAATCAGCCTGCCTCTTATCGGAGAAATAGACTGCAAGCGAAAAACCCCTGAAATTTTAAGTGATGAACTCTCTGAAAAATACAAAGCTAAAGTAGTTGTTATTGTTGCCAAGTATCATAACTGGAAAGATGATTTTAAGGGTTTTGTTGAAATTATCCGTGACAGCGCCTTTTTCTATTTTATTGGTAAAAAGATAACTGAGGAATAGTCTTTTGAGTCAGGAAAATAAACCTTCTATACCGGAAAAAGATAAGATTAAGATAGAGGAAGAGCAAACCCGCCTGCGGGAGTTTTTAGACATTCTTCTTGAAGCGGATTTACGGACCATTAAAAGGTTAGAAGAGAAACAACAATCTTTTGATAAAGGAGATTTCAAATAACATTATCAGAAAATAATCGGTTCTTTCTTATCCGAGTTGATAGAAAATACATAAGTACCTGTTAGAGAGGGGTAAATAAAAAAACATCGATTACCATACAGAAACCTGATATAGTTGGGTTACCAAAGCTCAACAAATCAGGAGGTAATCGATGCATA
>JBDRIY010000052.1:0-23369 GCA_043815445.1 Candidatus Omnitrophota bacterium | reverse complement strand
TATGCATCGATTACCTCCTGATTTGTTGAGCTTTGGTAACCCAACTATATCAGGTTTCTGTATGGTAATCGATGTTTTTTTATTTACCCCTCTCTAACAGGTACTTATGTATTTTCTATCAACTCGGATAAGAAAGAACCGCTTAATCTTCCCGGAACTTCTACAACCTGTCTTATTTTTTCTATATTAAAATCTATTTCTTCGTCAAAATATCGGACAAGATCCATCATAAACTTATCGGCGTCATAATCATTTATATAATTACTTAGCTGAGAAAGCTTATTTTTTCTTACTTTTCGACAAAATTCAATATTTTTAGCGTCTTCCTTTCTTTCTTCTCTCATTCTTTTATCCAGTATCTAGGATCTAGTATCCAGGATCCAGCTACATAACCTTTATTGCTTCTTGCATTAGAGGCAAAACTGCTTCAGCTTCTTCTTTAGACATTCTTCCTAATTTAGTGAAGCGGTATTCTCCGTTAGCGTTTCTGTTTTCTCTCGTAGTTTGTAATTTTTTCGCGCCTTTGTTGTAAGCAAAAATACTTACAGTTATCTTTGTTGTTTCGGATTCCCAAGATTTAGCAAATAACTGTTCGTCCAAATTGATATCATAAGGCATATCTCCCTCCTCAATGAAACTTGGGCTTTTCGCAGAAAAGCCCCTAGTTGAATTGATTCCGCTGAGCGTTGAGGTAAATCCTGAAAGGATTTTCATCAACATCCCCTGCGAAGCGGAACTCTACTTATACTACATTTCAAATACCCCTATTTGTATCTTAAATCGAATGTGTAAGATTTTTCTCTACAAATTCTATAATATTTTTTTGAGTTTGGGCGCTAATGCCGTAAAACTCAAAACCCATCCCGGGAAAATCCCTCGGCTGTAATTGTTTGTCAGATATCCATATCACCTTAGCATCTATATTTAAAATTCCCGGTTTCGGCACTAAGTGCATACGCAAGTTTAGTAAATCATTTAAGGGAAATATATGTTCACAAACGACAAAAGCTCCTATCGCGCTTAAATTTAATATTTTTCCCTTAAAGAATAAATCTGTGTTTAAAATCTGACGCTTAAACTCAATCGTTATGTTAGCAGGCGCCCGCTCAAACCGCCTTCTTAACTGGGCTTCTGAAATTTGATTAATTCTTTTCTCTTCCTTAATACTCTCTATTGCCTGATCCTCTGTAGCATAATATATAAAGACTCTATCTAAACCCACAATTGAAAATAAATTTTTTAAGTGCGCGGGGACATTATATAATTTAATTTTTCCGCCATGATTTAAAATATTTTTGTAGGCAACAGCTATCATAGATATACCGACATAATCTATTAAATTCACTTCTTCAAAATTACAAATAATATTTTTGCCTTTATTACTTATAATCCAGCCTATTTTTTCCACAAAATTAGAGGCGTTAATATCAATATTACCTATTAAATCAAGAATGAATATATCTTCTTTTTTTCTTACTTCAATCTTCATAAGGCCCAATTTAATATTGCCAAAATTAAACAATAATAGGCGAAATTTTTAAATCGCTGGTTTAAAAGAGTTTTTTTTACCACCCCTAAAGCAATTAACCCCGATAGAAAAGCGGATATAAAGCCTATGGCCATATCTTTAAAAACGAAGCTATTCGTTATTAATTCTTTGAACTCTAAGATAAAAGCCCCTATCATTACAGGGATTGCAAGCAGAAATGATAGAACAAAAGCTTGTTTTCTTGAAAACCCTCTCCTTAAAAATCCGGCAATAGTAACACCTGAACGGGATATACCCGGAAAGGGCGAAAAGCCCTGCATAATACCTATAATAAAAGCGTCTTTATAGGTCATATCCTTATAAGTTTTGTTTCCGGAGCCAGGCCGGATGCTGAGAAGTATTCCCGCGTTAATAATAAAACAAAACGTTAATAAGTTTTTATTACCGAATAAACTGCCTAAATAAAACTTAATACTTAAGCCCATAATTGCTGTTATAACAGTTATAACGGCAATACGGGTTAATAGCCTTTTGTCAAATAGCCATTTAAGGTTTTTAGATAAAAAAATAACTATTGCCGCAAGGGTCGCTATGTGAAGAAAAATAAAAAAAGAAAAATAATCACCTTGAAGGCCTAGCAATCTTTTTAAAATATATAGGTGCCCTGAACTGCTTATAGGAAGGAATTCAGTTATTCCCTGAATAATACCCAAAGATAAAAATTTCACTAGATTAACCTTTTAAGAAAAGATAAGCGATAAAGCCTAAAATGCTAACCCCAATAACTAAAGAAACATATTCCAGCTTGCCTAATTTATTATTTTTTTTGAGAGTAGGAATTTTAGCTAAATCAGAATCTTCATTTTCAGGCGGTAATTGTTCTTTTTTTTCTAAATCAAGCTCAGCTGCTTCTTTTGTTTCAGGCAGAGTTTCGATAATTTCCTGGTTAGGCGTCGTCTCTTCTTTTTCAATAGCAAGTTCTGATTCTTCGCTTTCAGGTATAAGCTTTAGCTTGTCCTCAGCTGTGTTTATAATCAATAGCTCTTCTTCCGGCGAATTGTTTTCAAATTCGGGAAGGGGGCTTGTAGTCTCGGGAATAATAAGAATATTTTCTTTGCCTTCCCCCTGTTCCAAAGCCTCACTATCTTCATCCACCTTATCCATTAGCTTACCTAAAGTAAGGCGGCATTCATGACAAACGCATAAATGCTCTTCCACGCTTTTAACTTCTTCTTCTACGGCAATATGCTGAAAATACCTGGGAATTATTTTTTTTATTTCTTGGCAATCCATAATATATAATATATATTAGTGTTTAAAAAAAATTATATCAAAGATATAAGCAGATTACAAGTAGATAGTTAAAAAAATTAAAATTCAGCCTTTACCCCAAAAGTAAACGTTCTATTCGCGGCAGGGCTGAAATATTTTGTTCCCGAACTTATATGGCCGTAAGAGTTATATTCTCTGTCTAAAATATTTTCTATAACCAAGAATATAGCCCAATTATCTCTATTGTAAGAAATTTTAACATCTGCCGCCGCGTTAGGGGAAAGTTTAGCAGTGTTTGCTGAATCTAAATATGAACTACCCGTATATTTTAATAAGCCTTCTAAAGCTAAACCAAAATTCCAGGCTTTCGAAATCCCTAAATTTCCCTTATGCGCGGGAATATTAGTTAAATAATTACTGCTTCCTTTACTCTCATCTTTAGCTCTTAGATAAGCGTAATTTACAAAAGTTTTTAAACCTTGAGCTATCTCGTAGTCAAGCCGCGCTTCTACCCCGCTATGCGAAGTTTGGCCGTAATTCATATATTTGGAAGAAGGATAGTCATAAATAATTTCATTATCAAGATCAGTATAAAACAATGAAACATTGCCTTTCAAAAAAGAGTTAAAACAGTACCTTGTCCCCAACTCATAATTAACCGCCTCTTCCGGATCCAACTCCGGATTAGCGCTGGAATAAGTAAACATCTGGCCTAACGTAGGTGTCCTAAAAGCAAAAGAGCAGTTTCCATACAAGTTTGAATCTTTAGCGTATTCATAAACTAACCCTACTTTCGGGCTTATATCGGATAAATCTTCTTTTCTAGAGTTAGCGGAATTGCGCTGGTTTTTAAAATTAAACTTAACCAAGTCATAACGCGCGCCTAAAGACAAAGTTAAAGGCCCGCTTAATTTAATTTCATCTTGAATAAAAGGCCCGATTTTTTCTCTATAAGCGTTATAATCGGAACGAATAGCTCCTCGAACATAATTCGCGGCGTTATACTCCTGATAATCAAACTCATCCCTTTCCAAATCAACTCCAAAAGTAAACGCGTTTTCCAGGTTAAAGATCTCCGAAGTTAAATCATGCTGTAAAATCAAACCGTAAGTATTTTCATTATTAAGATACTCTCTTGCAGCGGTTGAAGAACCGAACGAATTACAGTCGCGGTCTCTAAAGTAAAAAATACTTTTTAATTTTCCAAGCCCGCTTAAATCCTTATTATATTTTAAACCTATTTCTATTTTCTTATCTTCGCTTTTATCGTTTTCCGTTCCCGGCCGGGCCTGGCGCCTATCTTGTTCAACTTGAGCTTCGGTTATAGCCCAAGAATCCGCTCCTTTGCCGCTCTGGTAATATCCTAAAAAAAACTCTAAATTATCTTCTTTCATATCCCATCTTAGCTTACCATTCAAATGCAAATCACTATAATCGCTATGATCACGAAATCCGTCGGTTAATTTTTGACTGGCACTTACTAAGCATCCTAACTCGCCAAAACTCTGTGAAGCTAAAACTTTAACATCCGAAGTATTATATGTGCCGTAAGAAAGAGAAGCTTTAACTTTTGGAGTAAGGCTTGGCCTTTTAGTAATAATATTTATAACTCCGGCCATAGCATTATCCCCGTACAGCGCTGAAGCCGCGCCTTTTACAACCTCAATCTGCTCAACATTATCTAAAGAAATTGAGTTCCAATCTACAAGTTTATGATTCAAGCTATTTTGAGGCACTCCATCCACTAAAACAAGCTGATGAGTAGACATTCCTCCCCAAAATCCGCGCATATTTATCCGGCTGGAAGTTCCGGTTCCCGAAGCGTCATAAACATAAACTCCTTCTATATTTTCCAGTAAACTTGGAATATCTTTAGCACTTGATTTTTCAATATCTTTTCCGGAGATAACATTAATCGCGCATGAAGAATCTGAGGCGGATTTTTCAGTCCTTGAACCGGTGATAGTTATCGGCTCTAAATCAATAACTCCTATGGAATCCTGCGCTAAAACTTGGTTGAACAATAGTAAAACTAAAACTCCTGTTAAACTTAAAATTTTCTTTTTCATCTTTCTCCTCCCGCGAGAATATTTACCCACCGAAGCCTTGGCGAAGGTAGGCTTTCCAAAATAAGCAATCGTCCGGGCTCTTCTGATATCCTATCAGAAATTACCGTTGCGCGGCAGCGCTCCGAATCTCACGGAGACTTCCTTTACTTATCCGGCTACACATTTTTGATTAATATTCAATACCTTTTCTTATTTTTATTCCCAAATCATAAGGATGCTTAACCTTTTTTATTTCACTAACTAAGTCCGCTTTTTCAATTACTTTTTTTGTCACCCCCCTTCCGGTTAAAATAAGTTCTAATGCCCGCGGTTTAGCGCTTAAAACTTCCAATAGTTCTTTTTCTCTAATAAACCCTTCCTTAAGAGAAACATTTATTTCATCTAATATCAAAATATTATATTTATTTTCCCCATAAATTTTCTTAATAAACTCAAGCCCCTCCAAGCATCCCTGGCGAACTTCTTCGTTGGTCACATTTTTATGGAAACAAGGATGCTTTTTAGCAAACCTAAAAATATCTACCCCTATCTTTTTTAAAGTCCTATGCTCTCCCTGTCCCCATCTATCAGGATCCTTATGAAAACAAACATAGCAAACCCTTAAATCATGCCCCCGTGCCCGGCAAGCCAACCCCACAGCAGCAGTAGTCTTTCCCTTACCTTCGCCTGTATAAACTTGAATTAAACCTTTTGTTTCGGATTTCGATATTCGAGTTTCGAATTTGTTTTTCTTGTTTTTTTCCTTTTGTGAAACAAGAAAAATGTATGGTTTACCGGAAATAGGATTTTTTTCTACTACCACGACTGTTTTATAAACTTCTTCGATATTCTGATAAGTAAGGACTTCTTCGGATAAACCGTCTTTAAAAATTTCCCCCTCTTTCAGCAAAACTAACCTATCACAATAACTGCTTGCTAAATTCAAATCGTGTAAAACCACTATTACTGTTAAACCTTTCTCTCTATTAAGCCTTTTAACTAAGTCTAAAATCTGAACTTGATGAGCAATATCTAAATGAGCCGTGGGTTCGTCTAATAATAAGAGAGAAGGTTCTTGAGCTAGTCCTTGAGCGAAAATTGCTCTTTGCCTTTCTCCTCCTGATAATTCAGATATTTTCCTTTGCCGCAAGCCAGCTATATCTGTTAAGGCCAGAGCCTCTTCTAAAACCTCTAAATCCTTTGCTCTTAAAGCCTCAAATCGGCCTAGATAAGGAAACCGCCCCATAAGTACAAACTCCTCAACTGTGAAAGCAAAAGGTACTTCTAAAATCTGAGGTATAACCGCTGCTTCCCGGGAAAACTCTCGTGTGGAGATTTTTGAGATATGCTCACCCTTATATTGAATACCCCCTTTCCATGGCCTTAAGATGCCGGTTATGGCCCGAAAAAGAGTAGTTTTGCCCGACCCATTAGGCCCGATAATTCCCAAAAATTCCCCTTCCCGGACAGAAAAAGAAACATCTCGAATAATCTCCTTTTCTTCATATCCGCAGGTTAGGTTTTTGATTTGCAGCATATCTAGATATGTTCGATACTCGTAAAGATTAAGAATAAAACAGGTAAACAAATTTGTTATTTCAAGCGCAACGAAAAATATTTCATCCTACCCTATTACTCGGTTTTGTTAAAAATTTACTTAAATTTCAAATAACAATTTCCAAATTCCCAATTCAGCCAAAGGCTGGCTAGCCTCGGGTTGGAAATTCTAAATCTCAATAGACAAACAAAGCTTTTTCGTTTTGACTATTGGAATTTATTTGTAATTTGGAATTTGTAAATTGTATATAAATTTTAACGTTGCCTATTGTTCTTTTCTCTTAATAGGCACTATACCTGCCATTTCACCTATAAGATTAACTATATCAGATCCGGCAGGAACTACTATTTTAGTATTATCCGCTAAAGATATTTCAAGAGCTTGAAGCTTTCTTAAAAGCTGAGCGTTCCCTACGAAATACTTGTCAGCAGCTTCATTAACTAATTTAATTGCCTCAGATTCTCCTTCTGACTGTAAAATCTTTGAGCGTTTGACTCCTTCAGCTTCTTTAATTTTTGCCCGCTTTTCTCCGTCAGCAACTGTTTCTCTGGCAGTCGCGAAATCTATAGCCGCGATTTTTTCGTTTTCCGCTTTCACTACCTTATTCATTGTCTCCTGCACATCTTTAGGAGGATCTATCTGCTTTAATTCTGTTCGAACAATTTCAATTCCCCAACTCGTAGTTTCATCACGAAGGGTTTTGTGCAGTTCGAAATTAATCTTGCCTCTTTCACTGTTAGCGGATTTTAGAGTTAGAGTACCAATTATATTTCTCAGTGTTGTCCTGGCAAGGTTAACTATCTGCCGTTGGTAATCATTCACATTATATTGAGAGTTTTTAACATTTTCTTCGTCAAACTTTACTTTAAAATAAACCTGAGCGTCTACAGTAGCATTTAAATTATCGTTAGTAATTATTTCTTGCTGTTCAGCGTCAATCATTTGTTCTGTTATGTTAACTATATACATTTTTTCAACAATCGGGATAACCCAATTAAATCCGGGATTAGCAAACCTTCGGTATTTCCCTAAAAACTCAACCAACCCCCGCTGAGTCGGTCTAATTATCTTAATCCCACGAAAAAATATTATCACAACCGCGAAAATAATAACCTTTGTAACATCCACAGCAACCTCCTTTTTTGATTAATACATTCTATACATTTCCCCTTATCTGTAAAAAATCCCCAAACCTAAAATCGGTTTGGGGATTACCCTGTTTTATCCAAAACACAAACCATGTCACCGCTTCTTTACCGTCGTAGATTATTGGCGAATATATACAGGCAGGTTTTCTGACTTCTGGATTATTCTACTAACCGCGTCTTCCCGTTCGTTTTTCTTAAAACAGCAAACAGTGACTTTTTTGCGGTGTTCGTCCCCAGTTACAGCGGCGGGTCCGTATCCGATTTTAACGGATTTCCCTTTTTTCCTGAAGAATTCAGGAACCTGTATATTAAATTTTTCGAACGCTTTAGATTACAATATCAAGCTCATAAAGTCAAGATTTTTATTTTTTTTGCCTGTTAAGACGCATTAAAATTGATTTAAATGAACGAATAATTTGAAATACCGCAGGGGCGCCGCTTGCCTGCGCCCGTTTATTTATAATTAAAATACAACGCCTAAAGCCAGCGATTTCTGGAGCGATGAAGCCGCGGGGAAAGGCCATATGCAGCGCGTTGTTTGCTTAACAATTATTACCAAGAACTAGGTTTGTAGATTTCTTTTTCGTCTGCCAAGATTACTGGATTAGGCAATTGATGCCGTACATATTGTTTTTTACTTATAGAAAAAGATCCTGGCGCTAAAGAAAGTAATTCTTTATTCTTTCGTGCGAACGGGAAAGCAAAAATTATTTTTTTATTTGGAAATAACTTTGTAGACCTTCTAACAGCGGGAGACAAATCAGTATCGCCTGACATAATAACAACGCTATCGCAGGAATCAGTAAATAAAATTTCTAACAATTTTACGCCGATCGCTACATCAGTTTCTTTTTCTTCATGTTTCAATATCGTGCTTTTACAGCGGTCACAAAATACATCTTTTTCTTTAAACCGTCCGAGCTCAATATTTATGCCTAATGATTTGAGACAAGCGATATAATTTTCGTGTTTTGATACTTTAGCTGGATATTTTGCGCTTAAATAATGTGCTAACGCTGAGAAATAATAAATATCTTGGAATGCGGCATCTTTGCCGAATAAGCTAAGATATGATTTGCAGAGAGAGTGTAGATTAAGCCATTTGGCGCGGTATCCAATAGACCGTTTTAGGCTTAAAATGGACTGATAAACATTGAACCCGTCAATTAAAAATATTACTCTATTCATATAAATAAAAAAACCTCTGGATCGTAACCCAGAGGTGGCTAGTGAAACGAATTCCACTAGGGATGATTACACTTAAAATATACAATATTTTACTCTTGTTGTCAATATTTGTTATTTTCATTAAAGCCGCCTTTACTCTTTGGACTTTTCCTACAGGTTCAATATTAAAGTTCAGCGAATTGTTTGAGATTTATTATTAATCAATCTTCTTTTTTAAGTTTTCGTATTTCATCACGTAAACGCGCTGCTGTGCTAAAATCTTCATTTGTCAGCGCCTCGCGTAGTTTAATTTCTAGATCGAATATTTGCTGGTAATTGTTATCCGTTTTTATTGATGTTTTCTTTAAACTACATTTTGTAGATTCGTTCTTCTTATTTAACCACCCAAACATAGCGTATATCCCGAATGAAGGTAACAGTACTCCTGCAATCAAAGCCAATGCATATACCCCATGTGAGAGGGTATTGTAATGAAACTCCTATATATCCAAAACCCCTGCCCCGCATCAACTTTTTACACCAAAGCATATATAATGAGTGTAAACACCCTATTATGATAAAACCCGGAAGAATCAACATCGAGATAAGCTCTTTCTTTTTCATTGCAAACCCACACAACCCGTAAAACGTTCTATTCAAGTCATTGAAACCAAAAAAGTTACGAAACAAACATTTTCTCTTTGGTGCGTATGCTTTTTAAAGATACCCATATTTCTTTTATAAGTGCTTGTTAGTTAAGGGCTTGAGTCTACAGTTTTCTATCTCTATCTTTTCTACTTTTCTTCCCTATGCTTAAAAGCGTAGCCATTATGTAATAACTTATACCCATAAAAAGGATGTCCATCTAAATTCAATTCGATACCACTATCGGAAATATCATTTATATTTGCCTTTATTGGTAGTCTGGGATTTATTTTTAAGCACAAACAAGCAGACGCACCTACAAAAACATCATCCTTGAATTTAGCAATACTCGAGAAAATATTACATCTATCACAAGTTACATTTCCGGGATCATCTGCGAAATTCGAAATTAAAAGTTGTTCTTTCTTGCGGTGAACTTCGTCGCCTGTAATATTATCCACAACACTACTTGTATTGAAATCTCTAACCAACTGTAAAACCTGCTTTAAAAACTCAGCGTCATCAGGAGAAATGTTAAGGCGTAAATATGACGGTATCCTCTCTTGAAAATCTTGTATAGTCTCAGGCTTATATCGAATAAAAGCATCAATCATATCATTAGAAAGAAGCTGTTCTACCGGCTGAACGTCAGGATATTTCTTTCTAATGATTTTTTCATTAAATTTCCCTAATGCCTCCCGTAAACTTTCATCTTGATTCCACCCACTGGTAAAAACAGTCTCACCCTTGATTTTAGGAGCAACTACTAGCTTTTCGATCATGGGTTCGACTACCATGGTTTTACTTTTATGCAACTCGTCAATAATTGGTTTTAACTGGCTTCTTGCATCTTTGAACCAATCAGTAGACCAGATACGTCTCATTTTCCATCCCAACCGTTCTAACACCTCTTGACGCAAACGATCCCTATCGCGAACAGATTTAGAAGAATGATATGTTGCGCCGTCACATTCAATGCCCATAAGAAAACGACCTGGTTTGCCAGGATCTCTGACTGCGATATCAATAAAAAATCCTACCACACCGACTTGTGGTACACATTTAAACCCTGCTTGCTGTAAAAAGTTCATTACAGCTATCTCAAAATCACTATCAGGTAAACGATCGCCAATCGTTGGCGTATCAATTAACTCTCCAGACTGAGCATAAGATAGAAATTCCTTCAATGAAAGTATGCCTTTCTTGGAAGTCTCAGTGACAACAATATCTGAAGCAGACATAGAGCTAAAAACATGCATACGTTTCTTAGCGCGAGTAAATAATACATTCAAGCGTCGCCAGCCAACATCAGAATTGATTGGACCGAAACGTTGCATAACGCGCCCGCTATGTGTTTCATGACCGTATGTAAAGGAAATATGTCTCTTTTAAATTTTGTCATATTTATTTTTCACTTAACATCCGATTTCACCAGCCGGAAAGATAGCTTTCCGGCTGGTGAAATGAGTCGTTAGAAGTTTTTATTTATAATTTCTTCTTTGTTTTTTTCCCAATGTTCAATCGCCGCATCAAAGCCAAAAACATCTGTAGTCTTAAAACCGCTTAGACTTTTGTATGTTTCAAACGCCATTTTTGACACGAGCAAGCTTGATTCGTTTTCCATTTTCATATGATTAACTAGTTCCTGATACACTTTTTCTTTCTGTGCAGTTTTTTGGTAGTTATTAAAATCATTAGCAGTTTTACAATATCTTAAGAAATGGGCTGCCTTAACTCTTTCTTGCCATAATTTATTAGGGTCTAAATGGTCTAGAAGATTGTGTATGCGAAAATCATTTTTTTCAATAAAGCCTTTAGAGCAAGCAGGACCAGAGACCGTAAGATATTTGCAAATAAATTTAAGTTGTTCAACGAAAGCATTTACAATCCAGCTTTCATATGAATTTTCAAGAGATCTAATCTGAGATTCTACAATGTTTTTAAACTTTTTATCAACAATACTAACGGGAAGTGATTTGAGGGCAAAGTAACTACTGCGGTCACCACCAGCATTTTGCCATTTTGCTTGAGTTACGAGTTGCGAAACAGAAACAACGGTAGAAGTAAACAGCTCATTTTTTACTAATTTTGATTGTTCATAGTTCATTTTTGCCTGATTGTAATTAATTATAAAGGTATAGATTATAATAGGAAAAGCAAAAATGGTAACATATTTCCAGCTCAAATCAAATTTGTCTATTTTTGTTTTAACCTTTTTTCTATGATGATATAGAAAAATTAAACCAGATAGAATCCATAAACAAACGAAATATAACATATTGTTTCTTTTTATTTTTTTCTTCTAATATACGAAGTTCCAATTTATACTAATTTAAGCCAATTTTAGCATATATTCTGAATAAACCCTATCATAAAACCAGCGATTTCTTAATGTTATTTTTAACTCCCCATAACACAATATTTTATAAAACAATTATGTTTCCTCCAACTCCTTATCAACAAAGTTTACTAAGATACCTCTGCGTAGCGGGTGGCTTGGGTTGTTTTAAACAGAACGTTTTTTCCCCAAACGGGCATGGTTTTTTTGCCGAAGGCAAAAAAGAGCGAGGGGAAAAATCCGAGTGCAGTTTTTCCTCGCAGGGGAAAAACTAACGTTTCTGCGTAAACAATCCAAGACAGGACCCATGGCACTACGCGACATATCAAAAACTTTCCGAATAAATAAAACTGTTTATCCTCTCCAACCCCTCCACCGCCCTGGGCCCGGGCCGACAAACTAACTTAGAATCTATCTTATAAATTTTATTATCCAAATAAGCCTTTGTTTGTCTAATGTCTATTTCCTTTTTCGCGTAAGATAATAAATCTATATTTTCCTTATGGCCTTTTGAGATAAGTATAATTTCAGGGTTAATCTCAATAACTGTCTTTAAAAAATCCTCAACGGTTTCAGCCTTAACGCCTGACATAACATTATCTCCGCCGGCTGTTACAAGCAGCTTATCAATTACCGGAGACTGCGTTCCTGTGCATAAAGGGTTGGATGAGCAAATATAACAAACTTTTGGTTTTTGTTTAACTTTCTCAGCTTTACGGGTTACTACCTCAATTTTTATTCTTATTTGTTCAGCTAATTCGGAAGCTTCCTCCGGACAGCCGATAAGTTTACCTACGGATAATACAGCGCAAGGTAAATCTACAATTGTTCCCGCGCTGACAACAGCAACGGTTATACCTTTAGCTTCTAACTTTGATATAGCGCCTTTTTTTAAATCAATCTCTGTAGCTAATACCACATCCGGACAAAGGCTGGCAATTTTATCTATATCCGGCGAAGCATAGCCGCCGATTTGTTTAATTGATTTTACCTGTTCCGGATAATCACAGCAAGCAGATACCCCTACCATTTGATCCCCTTTCCCTAAAGCAAAAACAATCTCCGTATTAGACGGCGCTAACGAAACTATTCTTTTTATTTCCTTCATTTGATAATCCTCAAGAATTCTGCCGCGGGTATGATAGGAATATTTTTATATTCACGCAGAGATAGTAGATGCTTATCTCCTGATACGATGTAGTCTGCTTCTGCGCCAACGGCGCAAGCAATAATTTTATCGTCATCAGGGTCGCCCTTGATAACATTTATTTTGGCTGTTTCAGGAATCATGATTGCTTCATGTTCTATTAAAGAGATTAGGGATATTGTATTTTCTTCGGATAAATTATATTTTTTGGTTATGTGAGGATATTGGAGAGTTTGTTTGATTTCTTCAAGTATTTCATAAGAGCAAATTAAAATAAAAGTATGCTCTCGCCAAGCATTAAGAATTTTGGCAGGAGCTCCTTCTTTAGAAATAAGCCCGCTTACGAATTGGTTTGTGTCCAGAACAACCTTAAACATGGCGTTTTCTTATTTTTTGAATAGTCTTGCTCACGTCTTCTTCAACTTCTCGCGAAGGAATATTAGGCAAGTTAGCTTTGATTCGGTCAAGAATTTTAAACCGCTCTTCACGTTCCTGGATAAGATGAGCATACTCAACAGCGTTAAGAATTACTACCATCGGGATACCTGACTTTTCCACGATAAAACGCTCCCCTTTTTTAAAAGCCAGTTTCATAATCTTGCCAAGATGCACTCTTGCTTCTACAGCCGGTATAGTTTTTGGTGTCATAATTACCTCCTAATTAATTGTAATCAACATTGATTAGTTCTGATTAAAGTATACAATATTAATACAAAAATGTCAAGGAACGGGTATCTTACGCGTCAAGGCTTCAAATTAGAAAACTCGCCACCTCTTCGACCTCAACAAAAACACCAAGAAAAATATACCTCCAAATACTCCGGTTATAACCCCAACCGGAAGCTCTAAAGGCCTTATAATAACTCTGGCTAAGGCATCGCAAAGAATTAAAAAAGCTCCTCCGGCTATGCAGGAAGCTGGAATAAGCAGACAATGGTTTACTCCGGTGAATTTTCGGACAAAATGGGGGATAATTAGGCCTACGAAACCTATTATTCCTGAGGCTGCTACACAAGCGCCGGTAATACAGGAAGCTGAGATAAAAAGTATTTTTTTAACTTTAGCTGAGTTAACCCCTAAATGAGTTGCTTTTTCTTCTCCCAAAGTAAGAATATTAAGGTCGCGGGAAAAAGCCAAAAGCGCGGCTATGCCGGGAAGAATAAAAAATGGAATAACTCTTATTAAAGAGTTTGACGCTGAAGAAAGGTCGCCCATAAGCCATAAAACTATTCCATGAACATCCTCAGCTTTAGAAAGAGAAAATATTAAAAAAACCAGCGAAGAAAATAAAAAACTTAATATAACTCCAGCTAAAATAAGAACAGAGTTGGAAAAATGCTTTCTTGAGGCTATGCTGTATATAGCAAATACGCTTATAGTACTTCCGCAAAAAGCAAAAACAGGCAGCCAACCCCCGTAAACCTTTAAAATAACCCCCAAAGATGCTCCTAAAGCCGCTCCTCCGGATATACCAAGAGTATAGGGTTCTGCCAGGGGATTACGCAAAAGCCCCTGAAACACCGCACCACAGCAGGCTAACCCCGCGCCCACAAGCAATCCCAAGATTATCCTGGGAACCCGAATTTGCCAAATAATATCCCTTTCAATTCCGGAAGCTCCAGGATGAAAGAAAAAATAAATCGCGTCTTTAATAGCCAACTTGCTCCCTCCGGCAAAACCGGCAATAATAAAACTTAAAACAAGAACTAACGTGAATATACTAAGAATTACGATGGCTTTTTTATTCATAATCTACTTTTTCGTCTATCGCTCTTCGGTTGCGTAACTCGAAACGTTGAACGTTTATCGGTTGCGTTTAGAAAATTTAAATCAATACGATTTACGCTTAACGGTAACCGTTTCCAGCTACGCAACCCTTCAGCGTACAACTGTATCCAAAGCTTTTGCTACTTCCTTCAAGCCAATTAAAAAGCTTTTCGGCGTAGGGCGGCAAACTTTATCTGCTTCAATAACATAAATTCTGTTTTGCTTCACAGCCTCCAAATCCTTAAACTTTTGCCAATAATCTTTTTCTTTCTCAGTAACATCCCCCATAGTAACCAAAATAATTATTTGAGGATTCTTTTTTACAACATCTTCTCGGCTTACCCGAGGATACTTGATAGCGCTTTGAGCAAAAATATTTTCCGCCCCGCAAAGACGAATGAAATCATTAGCAAAAGCTTTTTTATTTAT
Source organism: Candidatus Omnitrophota bacterium (assembly GCA_043815445.1). Lineage (GTDB taxonomy): Bacteria > Omnitrophota > Gorgyraeia > Duberdicusellales > 4484-171 > JBDRIY01. The sequence goes on along the minus strand of JBDRIY010000052.1, from coordinate 8,361 downwards.
ACTAATCAAAGGCCGCGCGTTAACTTCCCAAAAAACCTTTAGCTTCGGATTACTGCTTGCTGTTTTACTTATAAAATCAACTTGTTCAGTTACACTTTCAACTATATCTTGAGCTTCTTTATTTTTTTCAACCAACTTCGCCAAACTGTAAAAATTATTTACAACCCCATTAAAATCATTACTTTCATCCAAAACAACCACATTCAACCCTAAACTTTTAAGCTTTGATATAGTTTGAGATTTATTTACCCCTTTAACCGTTACAACCAAATCCGGAGAAAGAGAAAAAATCTTCTCAATATTAGGGCTAACCATAGTCCCCACAACTTCCTTTTTCACGCCTGAATAATCACAATAAGAAGTTACTGCTATTAAATTATTCTGAGCTTCTAATTGATATAAACTCTCAGTAACCGAAGGTGCTAAAGAAACAATTCGTTTTGGCACCTCCCCTGCCTCCGCTCTAAAACATAGTAAAAATAAGAATATTGGTAAAAAATATTTCATATCAGGGTTTATGCAGAATGCCCCGTGTCCTATTTATCATCATAGAATTTCTCATGCCTTTCTTGATACACAATCCCATCCTGATCAATAAAGAAACCATACACATTCACCCCAGTGCGCAATGTCTCCCTTTGATAATTTCTTGTGATAGTTGTATCTTTTGTATGCTCCTTTGTTGTCACGTCAGGATTAGACGAACTCCTATTTGATGTAATCTGACTATACTCGGCAGCAGGACTATATTCCTGAAAAGGCTTTTCATACCGCCAAATCTCACCACCTTTACCGTCTGAACGCACCTCATCAGGCTCACCATAATCAGCCCAGACATTAGAAGAATCACGGTGTTTATATTTATACCCAATTTTTTCCAAAGCAACACACCCGCTTAAGAAAAAAATAATGCTGAAAATCATCACAATATTTTTCATAATCCTCCTTTTTTGTTAAATAGATTTATAGGTATAACGCCCGAGCCCAGCGGTTTTACGCAGCGGCGTTAGCCGCGCGGTAAAATGCGCTGGAGCGAATTGTCAAATGTTTTATCCGATATCTTTTAGTATTATTTTTATAATATCTTTCAGCGAGGATAGTTTATTCTTGCATATTTCATAAATGGCTTCAGCGTTAATATCAATATAGTTGTAATACTTCTTTAGCGAGTTCTTTATCATACATAGATAGCCTCCTTATCAATGCGTTTTTTGAGAAATGAATTCATCTTTTCTCTATAGCTTACAACATCCACGGGAGATTTTAAACTTTCTTCCAGCCCTTGTTTAATGCCAATGATCTCCAATAGATCTTGTTTTTTTAGAATCACAACAATATCTATATCGCTGTTTTCATTTGCCGTGTCTCGCGCAACGGACCCAAAAACTCCAAGACGTTCTATAAGGTTTAAATTGTTTCCATTGCGCCGGATTCATATTCAATGCTTTGCTTAGATTAATGATAGGGGCTTCTTCTCCTCCTGTATGAAAAGCCGCGCTTGACCATTTATAATCCCATGCATTTTTTGCTATCTTTGCTCTTACTGGATTTCTTTCTACGTACCGGATTGCGCGATACAAATGTGACTCATATAGTACGCATGAAAAATATCTTCCCTGCCGCACATGGCCGTGCGATTTTCTTTTTCGATTTATATACTGAGAATATCTCATCGCAAGTACGTTTAATACTTTTCCAAAAGATTCTTCGGTTTTTGGTATCCCGATAATATGTATACGGTTTTTTTGCCGAAGGCAAAAAAGAGCGAGGGGAAAAATCCGAGTGAAGTTTTTCCTCGCAGGGGAAAAACGAACGTTTCTGCGGGGAATTACTCAAGATACCCGCACTGAAACAGCCGCTAGCTCTCGTCTTTAATTCTGCTTTAAAATACAGGAAAAATAAAAATATTGGTAAAAAATATTTTATTTATAAAAATAATATATTATTAAGTAACGGGCGGCCAGCCAGCCGCCTCTACGGATTAATATCTAAAATCCAATTATCGTCTCTGCGGATTTTTTCGAAATCCCCCAACTCTATTCTTTGTCTAAATATAGGGCCGTTTATTACGAAGGTGTGGTATTCTCCGGCTTCTCCGCTTAGGTCAACGCCTTTGACTTTTTTTAAATCTTCAATGAACTTTTCATCAATTTTTCTCCCCAGCCACTCTTTACCTAAAAACTTTTCTCGGACAGCTACAACAACTGTTTCAAAGCCCTCTTTAATAAACTCATTCAATAAATCCTCTCTTTTTCTCTCCCATAAAGGCAAATAAGCTTTTACCCCGCATTCCTTGCAAATTCTGTTAACCCAATCCCAATGAGGCATAAAGTCAATATCGCCGAAAACTCCGGCTTCAACGCCTTGCTCTTTTAAACCAATAATAGCTTTTTTATACTCAGTTTCATACCCTTCCCAGCTAACCCTTGGCTGAACAATGGGAACTTCTAAGGCTTGAGCCTGTTTTTTTAAATATTTCGCCTTAATTCCGTGCGAACGTGAGCGGCTTCCGTCTTCCGAGGTCATATTCAGCAAATAAGAAACCTCGAACCCCTGCTTTTTTGCCTTCCAAAAAGCTAAATTACAATCTTTTCCTCCGCTCCAAGAACAAAATACCTTATGTTTTTTCATCATCAACTTCTATCGAGCATCGAGTATCAAGTATCAAGAATCGAGAATCAACCCCTCCGCAGGTTTTGCAGTGAAACGCGTCCTTTCTCATTGCTCCCTTGCAAAATTCACAGCCTTTTTCATCACTTTTAGGCTGAACAATTTCTCCTGCTACTTGCGCGTAAATTTTATAGTAATAATAATGCTCTTTATTCATAAATTTTATTTCCTGCTTTTCAGCGGCCTTAAATTCCTCATCGGAAATTTTAGCGCTGATTACCTCTCTTAAACGCGACATTCCCGAGCCTTTTTCAAGAGGTCTTTTGCTTTGCCAAATAATACTTTCTGATAGATCCTTCTCAAAACTCTTTCGTAAAATCCACTTACCGAATATCGCTTTTTTCTCTTTTTTAATCTTTAACTCCGCGGGAATCCTTAAAGCAAAATCTATTACCTTTTCATCTAAAAAAGGCTGAGTTATCTCAATCTCAAACGCCTTGCCTAAAACCTTAGAATTGAACGACATATGCTTAGTTATCTTTTTTATATAAAAATCTAAATCATCAATATTGCGCATAAAATCATACCCGCCGAAAATTTCATCCGCTCCATCGCCGGTCATCATGCTTTTAATACCTAATTCTTTAGCGTGCTTTAAGCCGAAATAAATCGCTAAATCATTTGGTATCGCCGGATCAAAAGTTCCAAGAATTCTTATCACCTCAGGGATAGCCTCTAAAGCTTCTTCCTGCCTAACAATCTTATGATAAAGCTCTAACCCTAAACTTTTCTCAAGCAATTTAGCGTATTGAAAATCCTCGCCAAACGGCCAAAGCCCTACAGTAACGGCCTTAGCTCCGGGATTAAAAGACGCTAAAATAGCCGTGTCCAGGCCTCCGGAAAAAAGCATACCCTCGGTTTGATTTTTTCGCGTAGACTCCCGTAATACCTCTTTTAACCTAACTGTCGGCATACAAAACCTCCTTAAAGGCGGTAATGAGCCGCTGGTTTTGGCTATGTCCGCGTACCGCGATGCGGATAAACTTATCATTTAAATTTCTGAAATTTGAACAGTCTCTAATAAGAATTCCTTTCCGAATAAGTTTTTTTCTTAATAACAAAGAGGTTATTTTAGGTTTTTCTATTTTTATTAAAAAAAAGTTAGCCGCGGAAGGATAGATACTCAAACCTCTTATTTTCCCAATCTCGCTGATCAAAAAACTTTGTTCTTTCTTAACAAGTTTGTGAGTATTTTCAATATATTTTTTATCATTAATCATTACTTTTGCCAATTCTTGAGCAAAAATATTTATACTCCAGGGGGCGCAGGTTTTTTTTAATTTTTTAACTAAATCCTTATGAGTGGTTAAATACCCTACTCTTAATCCGGGTAAAGCGAAAAACTTGGTAAATGTGCGTAAAACCATAATATTCTTATTTTTGCAGGCTTGCTGAATAAAAGTATGTTTTTTCTCGTCAGGCAAAAAATCCATAAAAGTTTCGTCAATAACCGTTAATTTTGCCGGAAAACTTTTTACCCCGTTAGAGATGGTAGACGCTGTCTGCATCCTACCTCTAACGGGGTTTAGCTCTCTATTTTTTATTAAAAGATTTCCCGTAGGATTATTAGGGTTGCAAATAAAAGCTGTATCCGCTTTTTCCGCCTTATTCAAATCCAGAACAAAATTTTCTTTAAGCTTTAAGAATTTAACCTTACTTTTTACCGCCCTTAAAGCTCTCTCATACTCAGAAAATGTAGGGATAGGAATTAATGCTGTCTGAGGCTTTGAAAATCTCGCGATTAAATAAATAAGCTCACAAGACCCATTACCTAAAAGAATGTTCTCTTCTTTTATTTTCCAGTAAGAAGCTATTTTTTTAGTTAAACCTTCTGCCCAAGAATCAGGATAATGAAGAATATCATCTATGTTTTTTAAAACCGCTTGCTTAGCGGCTTTAGTTAATCCTAAAGGGTTAATATTGGCGCTAAAATCAATAATCTTTTCTTTAATCTGATAAATATTGCCGCCATGAGTAAAATCTATATTAGCCATTTTAAAATTACCCCCAAAATAACCGTCAAGAGTGAAACCATAAGGCTAAGGTTTAGAGCCTCTTTTATTTTATTGGGATTAAACTCTTTTTTTTCTTCTCCGATATAAGGCCTTTCAAAGAGCTTTCCTTGATAATATGAAGGCCCGCCTAACCTAACCCCTAAGCCTCCGGCAACAGCAGCTTCGGGTATTCCGCTATTAGGCGAAGTATGCTTTGCGCCGTCTCTCAGCATCACCTTAAAAGAACTTTTAAAATCTTTGCCTAAAATAAAAGATGAAAGCACTATTAAAAACCCGCAAATTCTCGCCGGAATAAAATTAACAACATCATCAAGCTTTGCCGCGAACCAACCGAAATTAATATACTTTTTGTTTTTATACCCCACCATTGAATCTAAAGTGTTTATCGCCTTGTAAGCAACTGCTAAAATCGGCCCGCCTAATATTAAGTAAAATAAAGGGGCGGTTATGCCGTCGTTAGCGCTTTCGGCAATACTCTCAATAGCAGCTTTGATTACCTCTTTTTTATCTAAATCCTGCGTGTCTCTGCCTACAATCTTAGATAAGCTTAACCGAGCTTTGTTGATGTCTGTCGCTAAAGCTTTATAGACATCTAAAGCCTTAATCTTTAAATCTTTAGCTGAAATAACTGTATAAGCCAGGTAAATCCAAGCTAACCCTCCTAAGAAAAAGTTAACTTCAGCGCATATTTTTAAAAACAAATAAGCTCCTATCGCGCTTATTCCAATAACGGCTAAAGCCGCAAGCCCGCCCTTTGTTTTTTCAATCCAAGCTGAGCCTTTGCCCCTTAAATGCTTATCAAAAAAACTTATCAGCTTGCCGATAACCCTTATTGGATGGAAAAATCCCTCAGGATCACCAAAAATCAAATCCAAAATATAAGCAAAAATTAAACCCATTTTGTTCTGATCAAATACTATCTATAATTACAAAACAACCGCCAAAAATAAAAAAATTACTTCCCCAATCTCATTTACAGCGCCAAGGGTGTCTCCGGTTATACCGCCGATTTTTTTCTTTGAATATTGGACAAATAAAAATATTACAATTGCAGCTAAAATAAATATAGGAATTCCTTTAGTTCCTAACAACGCTAAAAGCGCGGGCAAAGTAAATACAGCTCCTCCGATAATTTCTTTTTTATTGGCATTTTCTATAAAAACTTTTGCCTTACCTTCCTCGCGGGCATAATTAGATAAGTAGCAAGAAAAGCTTAAGGCCCAACGGGAAAAAACAAACATAGCCGGTAAAATTCTCCAGAGCATAACCGGATTAATAGAACTGAGAAAAGCAAACTTTAAAATAAGAACACAGGCTATTCCAATTGTTCCCATAGCGCCGATATGGCTGTCGCGCATAATTTCTAAAGCTTTTTCTTTTCTTTTATCGAGCGCAAAAGAGCCTGAAGCATAAAAACCATCACAAGTGTCAGCAAAACCGTCTAAATGCAGGCCTCCAGTCAAGATAATAGACCCGGCTAAAACAACAGCTACGATTAAAAAGACAGGAAAATTTCCTAAAAAAAACACGATTCCTGACAAAATAAATCCCATTACTAAACCTATCGCAGGGAAAAATAAAAGAGATTTACCAAAATCTTTTTCTTTAATCTCGGGTTTAATCTTGACCGGAAAAATAGTTAAAAACTGTAAAGCAATTAAAAAATGTTTTTTTATGTTTTTAATCATATCTTCTCTCCTTTTTAATATAAAACCTCAAAGGTTACGTTGAGCGGTATACGGTTGCGTAGCTCGAATCGTTGAACGTTTTACGGTTGCGTTTAAAAATACGTTCGACGTTCAACGATAGCCGTTTCCAACTGCGCAACCCTTCAACGTACAACAATGCAATATAATTATTATTCATTATTTCTTTTCAGATACACCAGCTTCTCCAAACGTAGCCATTTCATTTAAAATCTTAACTCCGGCCTCAACTATACCTATAGCTAAGGCCGCGCCTGTGCCTTCTCCTAAGCGTAAATTAAAATCTAAAAGCGCCTTAAGCCCAAGGTAATCAAGAATAGCTTTATGGCCTTTTTCTAATGAACAGTGAGCGGCAATCATATAATCTTTTGTTTTTGGCTCTAATTTATAAGCTATCAGGGCTGCTGCCCCGGAAATAAAACCATCTATTACAACCGGAACTTTATACGAAGCTGCCGCTAACATTATGCCTGCTAACCCGCCTATTTCAAAGCCGCCGATTTTAGATAAAACATCTATAGCATCCTCAGAGTTGGGTTTGTTTATACTAAGGGCTCTCTTGATTACCTCAATTTTATTAGCCAAAGCTTTATCAGCTATTCCTGTGCCTTTGCCGGTTACTTCTTCTACAGATATGCCGGTTATAATTGAAGTAATTGCGCTGGAAGCAGTGGTATTAGCAATTCCCATTTCGCCGGTTCCTATTATGTCCATGCCTTTGCTCAGCTCTTCTTCAAAGGCCTCTATTCCTACCTCGATTGACCTTGTTGCTTCTTCCCTGCTCATTGCTGGGCTTTTAGCCATATTTTTAGTGCCGTAGTTTACCTTTTTTAGTTTTAGCCGGCCTTCTTTATTTTCTAAATCACAAGCTACCCCGGCATCAACTATGATAACTCTGGCGCCAATATGATTAGCTAAAACATTAATTCCTGCCCCGCCTCTTAAAAAATTATAAACCATTTGAGCAGTAACTTCTTTAGGAAAAGCGCTAACCCCTTCATCAGCAACGCCATGGTCCGCGGCAATAGTAAAAATAACTTTGTTTTTAAGTTCAGGAGTCAATTTCCCCGTTACCCCCACAATTTGCTTAGCTAAATCTTCTAACTTGCCTAAACTGCCTTGAGGTTTGGTAAGATTATTTAAACGCTCTTGAGCTTTTCCTGCTAAAGAACTATCAATATTTTCAATTTTACTGATTACCCTTTTAATTTCATCCATTATTTCTCCTTTTTTTAATTTCGGATTTGTTTCGGATTTCGCTATTCGGATTTCGGACTTTTTATATCAATGGGTATTCCAGCATGCGTAAAAATAACTCTATCCGCTGCTTTAGCCATCGCTTGATTAGTAAAACCAAGCAAATCCTGAAATTGCCTTCCTAAGGGGCTAAAAGAAACTAAACTCGTGCCTACCTCGTTAGATACTACAACAACTTCTATATCAATTATAGTAATCACTTTAATAAGCTTTTCAACTTTGTTTTTTATTTGTTGCTGTGTGAAATCTTTGGATAAAAGATTAGAAATAAAAATACCCAAGCAGTCAATTAAAATAATCTCATATTTTTTATTAAGCCCAAGTAAAACTAAATCAATATCTATGCCCTCTTCAATTGTTTTCCAGCTCTTGGGCCGAGATTTTTGATGCTGTTCTATCCTTTTTTTCATTTCATTGTCAGAGGCGGCAGCTGTAGCAATAAAAACAACTCTTTTTTTATTCTTTTTTGCCAGCTCAAGGGCGTAAGCGCTTTTGCCGCTTCTGATTCCGCCTAAGATAAAGGTAAATTTATTCATTTCTTCATCCTCGATGCTCGATACTGGATACTGGGTGCTGGATGCTGGATATTTAACATTCGTTTTTTTCACGAATATCAAGTATCTGTATCGCATTCTATAATACACATCGTGCCTAAATTCTGGTTCATATCCCAAAAATATTTTAAATCTTTTTTCTGATTATCCAATATTATA
>JBDRIY010000051.1:0-14850 GCA_043815445.1 Candidatus Omnitrophota bacterium | reverse complement strand
AATTTACAAAGATATTCTGTGAGCTTGCCCCGAGTATCTCCGAGGGGAGTCCAGGCCGGGCAATTTACAAAGATATTCTGTGAGCTTGCCCCGAGTATCTCCGAGGGGAGTCCAGGCCGGGCAACTATAATAAAAATAACTTGAACTCGAAATCATAACTAATTATGAAAGAATTTACCCCGTTAGAGATGCAAGTATAAAATGATGTTTGTAATAGTATGTTAAAAAGCAAAAAAAAGCCCTCTTTAAACTTGTTAGTTAATTCACGGCCATCTAAGGATGGCCTATCTCTAATGGGATTTAGCGCGATAGTTTTAGCGGCAGGAAAGGGTAAAAGAATGAATTCTTCTTTGCCTAAGGTTCTACATAATTTATCCGGCCGGCCTCTGATTTATTATGTTTTAAGCCAGCTTTTGAATCTTAAAAGGTATATTAAAGAAATAATTATAGTAGTAGGCCATAAAGGCAAAGATGTAGAAAAAGAAATAAGAAAACAGTTCAAGCTTAGTGATAGAGCTAAAATTAGGTTTGTTTATCAGCCTAAGATGTTGGGGACAGCTAATGCGGTAGAAATAGCTTCTAAGAAAGTTAAATATAACAATATTTTAGTTGTTTGCGCTGACAGCCCGCTCATAACCGCTAAGTCTTTATCTTTGTTTATGGCCTTGTTTCTTAAGAAAAAAATATCTTGCTATGTGCTCACCGCTGATGTTAAAAAAGGCGGCAGTTTAGGCGTTATTACGCGGGATGCCAAGAATAAACTTATTGCTATTAAGGAGAAAATAGGCTCTTTTACTCATACAGCTTGTGACTGCGCCAGCGAAGAAGTGAATAGCGGGATATATTGCTTCAGCCGTAATGAGCTTTTAGCGGGATTACCTCGAATAAAGAAGAATAAAAGAAAAGGAGAGTATTTTCTTACTGACATAGTGGATATTTTTTACAAACAAGGCATTAAGCTTGATTCTTTCTTTTTGGATAATGCTGAAGAGATCTCGGGTATAAATACAAGAGAAGATCTTATAGCCGCTGAAAAAACTATGCGTGATAGAGTATTAGAAGTTCTTAGGAATAAGGGAATCAGCGTTATAGACCCTGAAACAACCTTTATTCAAGAGGGTGTTAGCATTGGCGAAGGCACTATAATTTACCCCTTTACCTTTATAGAAAAAGGTGTTATAATTGGCAAAAATTGTTCCTTGGGCCCTTTTATTCATTTGAGAGGTAACTCTTGTGTGGGAGATAATACTCAGGCAGGCAATTTTCTTGAAATAAACCGTGCCAGCATAGGAAAAGGCGTTCGAATAAAACATTTTGGCTACATAGGAGATGCTGTAATAGAAGATGAAGTTAATATAGGGGCAGGAACTGTAACCGCTAATTTTGACGGTATTTCCAAAAACAAAACTTATATTAAAAAAGGCGCTTTTATTGGTTCGGATACGATTTTAGTCGCTCCGGTTAAAATTAATAAAAAAGCAGTTACCGGAGCGGGAAGCGTTATTACTAAAGACGTTAAGGCTGGCGAGATAGTGGTTGGAGTGCCGGCAAGGCCATTAAAAAGGGGAAAAAAATCCAAATAACAAAATCCAATATTTAATATTAAAAATTAAATATCAAAATGCAAAATGACATAGTAAAATTAAAAAATAAAATGCAAAACGCAAAGTGATAAATAAAAATTTAAAAAGGAATTCAAGGCTTTCTTGTTTAAAGAAAAAAAATAATTTTTAATTTTAATTTGTCATTTTGATATTTGCACTTTGATTTTTAATGTTTTTATTTGGGATTTGATGCTTGGAATTTGGTATTTTAAAATTTATTCTTAAAAAAGAAGGTAAGTTATGGATAAAGTAGTTATTTTCAGCGGTAATTCTAATCGGGAGCTGGCAGAAAAAATTTGCCAAAACCTGAAAGTCAAACTGGCTAAATCAACAGTTTCCCGTTTTAATGATGGCGAGGTTAGGGTGAAAATTGAGGAAAATGTTCGGGGTAAGGATGTTTTTGTTATTCAATCAACCTGTCCTCCGGTGAATGACAATTTAGTGGAATTATTAATTATGCTTGATGCTTTAAGAAGAGCTTCAGCTTATAGAATAACAGCAGTAATACCTTATTTTGGCTATGCTCGGCAGGACAGAAAAGACCAGCCGCGAGTTCCTATAACGGCCAAGCTGGTAGCTAATATTCTTGATAGCGCGGGAGCAACACGTGTTTTAACTCTTGACTTACACGCTGGCCAGATTCAGGGTTTTTTTGATATCCCCTTGGATCATTTATATGCCATAAATGCTTTTGTGGATTATTTCAATAGAATAAAGCTTAATGATTTGGTTATTGTTTCTCCTGATGTGGGCGGAATAAAAATGGCAAGAGCTTATGCTAAAAGGTTTGAGGTAGAACTTGCTATTGTAGACAAAAGAAGAAATTCTCCGGATTCAACCGAAGTTATGCATATTTTAGGAGAAGTTGAAGGAAAAAACGTTATTATGACTGATGATATGGTAACCACAGGTTCTTCTTTGGTAGAAGCGGCAAAAGCAGTAAAAAAAGCTGGAGCAAAAAAGATTTACGCGGCAATAACTCACGGAGTATTGGCGGGCACGGCGATAGAAAAGATTAATGATTCTGAGATAGATACTTTAGTGATAACCGATTCTATTCCTTTAGATAATAGAAAGAAAAGTAAAAAAATAGAAGTTATTTCGGTAGGCGAGCTTTTTGCCGAGGCAATAAGGCGGATTCGTTTTGAAAAATCAATAAGCGTGCTTTTTGATTCAATAGGGAGTTAATATTATGGAAAAAATAAATATTACAGTAAATTCGCGGGAAGAAAAAGGGAAAGAAGCGGCTGGAAGGATTCGAAAAAAGGGCTTTATTCCCGCTGTTGTATATAGCGGAGATTTTAATACTATTTTAAGTATTCCCTCACAAGCTTTAAAAGTGTTACGTTCAGTTAATTTTTCGGAGAGCGTCATAATTGATATGGAAATATCCGGCAGTGAAAAGCTTGAGCCTATTTCGGTCTTCATTAAAGATATCCAGTATAATCCTTTAAATGAGGATGTTATTCACATTGATTTTTTAAAAGTATCTTTAAAGGAAAAGATCAGAGTGCATATCCCTATAGTACTTAAAGGAGAGCCGGAGAGCGTTAAGGCTGGCGAAGGAGTTATAGATCAGATTTTAAGAGAAGTTGAGATAGAAGCTTTTCCTTTGGACATCCCTAAAGAAATAGAGGTAGATGTTTCTGCTCTTACAATAGGCCATTCTCTGCATGCGGCGGATTTAAAAGCGGCAGATAATATAAAAATCGTAACCGATCCTCAGGAAACCATAGTCACTATATCTGTTAAAAAAGAAGAAGAGGCTGCTGAAGATGTTGTGCCTGAGGAAGGAGCTGCTTCTTCTGAGCCGGAAGTTATAAAAGAGAAAAAAGAAGCTCCTCAAGCGAAAGCTAAAGAAGGAAAGTAAACAAAACCAAATAGATTTAGCTTTATTTATCCTGAGGCTTAAAAGCGGCGAAGGATTTTGTATAAAAGATGAAAGTTATTTTTGGTTTAGGTAATCCCGGCAGCCAATATAAGAATAATAGGCATAACATAGGCTATAGAGTAATTGATAAGCTTGCTCAAGCCTGGAATTTAAAGTTTAAGAGAAGTTTTGCTACTCGTTCTTTTATAGCAGTAAAAAAAGCTGAGAGGAAGAATGTTCTTTTAGCTAAACCGCGCGTCTTTATGAATAATTCAGGTTTATGTGTTAAGAGTATATTGAAGAAATATGAGCTTTTATTCATGAATATTCTGGTGGTTTGTGATGATATTGATTTACCTTTAGGGTCTCTCAGGCTTAGAGAAAAGGGTTCTAGCGCCGGGCATAGAGGGATGGCCTCGATAATTTCTCTCTTGGGGACAGAAGAAGTTAGTAGATTAAGAGTAGGTGTTGGCAGGCCCCGATTGGAACATCGGGGCAGGCCTTGCGGAGACAATCAGGATAGGCCTGATAGAGGCGAGGTGTCAGATTATGTTCTTTCTGATTTTTCTTCAGAAGAGGAAACAATTTTAAAAACAGTCATTGACGAAGCAGTGGCTAAGTGTATAGATTGGATGAATAAATAAAGTGAATAGGTTTTTAGGAATTTGATTAGGTGTTGTTTGAATAAATAATACAAGTATTGTTCCGGCTCGCGGGGATGTTGGGTAAATTTCTTCGATATTTACCCAACGCGAACTCGGAATTCAATTCAACTAGGGATGTTATTTGAATAGATAGTACAAGTATTGTTCCGGCTCGCGGGGATGTTGGGTAAATTTCTTCGATATTTACCCAACGCGAACTCGGAATTCAATTCAACTAGGGACTTTCTTCGAAAGTCCAAGTTTCATTGAGGAGAATTATGAAAAGAAATTATGAAAGTATGGTTATCCTAAAGCCTGATTTAGGAAGTGAGGAGCATGAAGAGATTTTTGCTAAAATTATTAAAAAGATTGAAAGCTCGGAGGGAAAAGTTTCAGCTTCTAAAATATGGGCAAAAGAGAAAAATTTTTGTTATTTGTTAAGAGAAAGAGGCGGTGAAAAAAAGAAATATTATAAAGGCTGTTATTGGCTTATTAATTTCTCTTTAGATGGGCCAGCCTTGCCGGGATTAAAGGAAGTAATGAGGTTAGAAGAGAGGATATTAAGAAATATTATTCTAAATAAGGAGTTCTAGATACTTGATAGCTCGTAAAAAATCGAGCATCAAGAAATGAGGGTCGAGGATCGAGAAAGGAGGTGGTAATGGCTAGTTTTAACCGAGTATTTTTAATGGGCAATTTGACTAGAGACCCTGAGTTGAGATATACTCCTCAAGGGATTGCTGTAGCTAATTTAGGTATAGCAGTTAACAGGAGATTTAAAGATAGAACCGGAGAACAAAAAGAAGAAGTTTGTTTCCTTACCGTGGTAGTATGGGATAAGCAAGCTGAGAATTGCAACCAGTATCTTCAAAAAGGAAGCCCTATCTTTGTAGAAGGCAGGCTGCAATCAAGAACATGGCAGGATAATGAAGGCAAAAAAAGGAGTGTTGTTGAAGTAAGGGCTGACCAAGTCCAGTTTTTACCTCGGGGAACACGGCAGGAGCCCAATAAAGAGCTAGATTTAGGAGAAGCACCAGAAGAGGTTGTAAATTTAGAAGGCATAAACAAGGGGGCGCAAGAGGCGATTTAAAATGATTAGAAGAAAATCAAAAGAAATTCAAAAGTTCACTAAGAAAGAGGTTAATCTTGTTGAAAAGGATTGTGTTTTTTGTAAAAATAAGCTGGATATAGACTATAAGAACATTGAACTTCTTAGCCATTATATGTCATCCAGAGAAAAAATACTTTCCCGGCGTATTAGCGGTAACTGTGCTAAGCATCAGCGTAAAATAGCTCAGGAGATTAAGCGCGCTAGATTTATGAATTTGCTTTCTTATGTGAAGAAATAAAGCATGAAATTTCAAACGGCTACGCTCAGGATGGTGAGCTTGTCGAGCCATTTGGTGTTTGTAATTTGGGATTTGTCTTGTGCAGCAAGGCAGGAGGAGGCCTTTAAGGATGAAAGTTATTCTTCTTAAGAATTTGAAGAAATTTGGCAGCGAAGGGGATACTGTAGAGGTAAAAGACGGCTATGGGCGTAATTATTTGATTCCTCAAGGCCTTGCCCTTGGCGTCTCGGGCGAAAATTTTAAAAAATTTCAAGAGGTAAAAAAAGCAAGGGTTAAAGCGGCGGAGAAAGAAAAGCAGAGTTTTTTGAAGCTAAAGGAACAAATCGATAATATTTCCTTAACTGTTACTGTTGAAGCTAAAGAGGATGAAGAGCTTTATGGAGCTATAACTGAACCTCAAATCCTTAAACTTTTAAAAGCAGAAGGAGTAGATTTAGATAAGGGAAAGATAGACATAGAAGAACCGGTGAAGAAATTAGGAGTTTATAATTTTAAGATAACCCTTTATCCTGAAGTGCAGGCAGTTTTGCGCCTTTGGGTTATGAAGAAATAAGAGCAGAGTTGATCCTCGATACACGATACTCGATGCTCGATTTGAAGAATTTTATATCTAGTCGAGAATCTAGTATCGAGTATCTAGTATTGAGAATCGAGAATGAACCTAGAAAGCCCCGTCCAAAATTTAGACAGAATCCCGCCTCAAAATATAGACGCGGAAATGGCCACTTTAGGGGCGATGCTTCTTAACGAAAAAGTTGTTTCTGAAATTTTTGAATTAATTGATGAGGATTTTTTTTATAAGAACGAACATAAAGCAATTTTTAGCAGTGTTGTATCTCTTTTCGACCGCGGAAAAAAAATTGATATCCTTACCGTTTCTGAAGATTTAAGCAAAAAAAAGCTATTAGACAAGGCCGGAGGAACAGTTTATCTGACTACTTTGGCTGATTTTGTGCCTACCGCGGCAAACGCTTCTTATTATGCCCGTATTGTTAAAGAAAAAGGTATTTTACGTTCTTTAATAAATAGCGCTACTCAAATTGTATCCAGCGCCTATAGAGGCCAGGAAGAAGTCAGCAGTATTCTGGATAGAGCGGAAAAACTCATTTTTGAAATAAGCGACCGCCGCGTAGAAAAAAGTTATGTCCATATAAAGGATATAATTAAAGATGGCATAGAGCTTATTGAGTCGCTTTATCATAAGAAATCGCATGTTACAGGGGTGCCTACCGGATTTAAAGATTTTGATTTGAAAACAGCAGGTTTGCAAAAAGGTGATTTAATAGTAGCGGCAGGAAGGCCTTCTATGGGGAAAAGCGCTTTTTGCACCTCTATTGCTAATTATGTTGCTGTAGAGGAAAAAATACCGGTAGCTATTTTTAGTTTAGAAATGTCTAAAGAGCAGATTATGCAAAGATTTTTATGTTCTTTGGCAAAAGTGGAAGTTAATAGGGTCAGAACCGGATTTCTTGCCCCGGCAGAATGGCCTATGCTAACTAGCGCCGCCGGCAGGCTTTCTGAGGCGCCTATTTATATTGACGATACTCCAGCAATGAATGTTTTTGAGCTAAGGGCAAAGGCAAGAAGGCTTAAGGCTCATCATAACATCCAGCTTTTGCTTGTAGATTACTTACAGCTAGTTAGAGGAATGCGCCGCGGAGACAATCGTCAGCAGGAAATATCAGATATTTCTCAAGGGCTTAAAGCCTTAGCCAAAGAATTAAATATTCCAGTAATTGCTGTAAGTCAGCTTTCAAGAGCGGTTGAGTCTCGCGAAGGACATAGGCCTAAATTATCTGATTTAAGAGAATCTGGTGCTATTGAACAGGACGCTGATGTTGTTATCCTCCTTTTTAGGGAAGAATACTATAATCCCACAGAAGAAAATAAAGGGATAGCCGATGTTATTATCGCTAAACAAAGAAACGGCCCTACAGGTACTATTAGCTTAGCTTTTCTAAAGGAATATACAAAATTTGCCGATATAGCAAAGAATATTTGATCCTCGATCCTCGATAGTTCGTAAGAAATCGAGTTATATATAATCGAGCATCGAGAATGTATCCAGAATTGGATTGACTTTAGTTAACAATGGTTTTATAATATTTAAAATGATGAAAAAAATATTTTTAATTTTATTTTCTGTAACTTTTTTAGCGTCCGCGGCGTATACTCAGGAAACTATTTCCCGTATTGATATAGAAGGAAATGAAATTGTGAGTGACGCGACAATTGTTTCTAAAATAAAAATTCGCGCCAGCCAGCCTTACAATGAGAATGTTATTAATGAAGATATAAAAAATCTTTATGCTACGGGATTTTTTGAGATTGTTGATGCTCAGAGAAAAGATACCCAAGAAGGCATAGTTATTATTTTTAAGGTTGAGGAAAAGCCGATTCTTAAGAAGATAATTATTGAGGGAGCTAAGGTAATAAGAAAAAAAAAGATTCTTCAATTGATTGATATAAAAGAGGGGAGTTTTGCTGATGAGTATAAGTTAAAAGAAATAGCTAAAAAGATAAAAGATTTTTATTTTAAGAAAGGCTTCTCTCAGGCAGAAGTTGCTTATGAACAGAATTTTTTAGAAACACGGAAAGAAGTCGAAGTAAAGTTTATTATAAGTGAGAAAGAAGTTTTAAAGGTAAGGGAAGTAACAGTTAAAGGAAATAAATCTTTTTCTGCCGGCAAAATAATAAAATTAATGAAAACGCGTCCAGCTTGGTTTTTGAATAAAGGTATTTTTAAAGAAGATGTTTTGCGGGATGATGAGAAGAGGCTAACAGATTTTTACAGGTTGAAAGGGTTTAGTAACGTAGAGGTTAGCCTGATTCCGGAATATAAGCCTAAGGGGGTTTGTCTTATCGTTAATATTGATGAAGGAAGGCGTTATTATGTAGGTAAAGTAAATATAGAAGGCAATAAAGAAGTTTCTTTAGAAGAGCTTAGTGAGGCTGTTGACTTAAAACAAGGAAGCATCTTTAGTGAACAAGCTGTTTACATTGATTCTTCACGTATAAGAGAAGTTTATGTGGACAAAGGTTATATATTTTCCCAGGTAGAACCTTTTAGCCTTTTTAATCCTCAGGCCGAAAAAGTAGATATTACTTATAAAATTTCTGAGAATAAGGTTGCTTATATTGAGGATATTGAGATTAAAGGAAATGTAAAAACTAAAGATAAAGTTATAAGACGGGAATTAAAGGTTTATCCTGGAAATAGATTTGACGGAAAAAAAGTTAAAAGAAGCAAAGAAAAGCTAGAAAATTTAGGTTTTTTTGAAGAGATAAGGTTTGGGACTGAGCCGGGCTCAAAGCCTGATAATATTGATTTGGTAGTTGACGTAAAGGAAGCCAAGACAGGTTATTTTAGCTTTGGCGGAGGTTATAGCTCTATAGATGAGTTCATTGGATTTATAGAATTAAGACAGCGTAATTTTGATTATAGAAATTTTTCAACTTTCACCGGCGGAGGCCAAGACTTAAGCTTAACCTTTAGCATAGGAACTTTAACCGATCGTTATCAGTTAAGTTTTACTAATCCTTGGATATTTGACGAGCCTGTTTCTTTTGGCTTTGATGGTTATAAAAAAGGCCATAAGCAGGATGAGAACGTTGGTTATGGATATGCCGAAGAAGTAAAAGGCGGAGCCTTACGTCTGGGCAGAGAGTTTAATGATTATTGGGATGGGACAGCCGCGTACAGGCTTGAGCGGGTAGAAATCACAGATATTGCTGATGACGCTACTAATGATCTTTTAAAGGAAGCAGGCGCTAATGATTTGAGCAGTATGGAATTTTCGCTTGGCTTTGATAACCGTGATAGTGTTTTTTCCCCTTCAAAGGGTATTATTTTTCAAAATTCTTTTCAATTTACCGGCGGCCCGTTTGGGGGAGACAAAGATTTTGCCAAATATTTTAGCCGTTTAAGTTTTTATTTTCCGGTTGTCCATAAATCTGTAGTAGAGCTGAAGCTTAGAGGGGGTTTTGCTGAGCCGTTTTCAGACAGTAAAGAAATACCTATTTATGAAAGATTTTTTGCCGGCGGCGCCTCTACTATTAGAGGCTATCGCGAAAGAAAAGTCGGCCCTATCGATACGGTTGCTGATGATCCTTTAGGCGGAGACGCGATGTTTATAGGCAACATAGAGTATACTTATCCTTTAGTTAATTTTCTTAAAGTAGCAGGTTTTTTCGATAGCGGAAATGTTTGGAAAAAAAATAATGATGAAGACAGCAATTTTGAAAAGAGCGGTATTAAATCAAGTGTTGGAATGGGGCTTAGAGTAAAAACTCCTATAGGGCCGGTAAGTATTGACTACGGCTGGCCTTTGAACTTAGAGCCGGGAGAAGAACAAAAAGAAGGAAGGTTTCATTTTAACGTAAGCCGCGCCTTTTGAGGAACGCGGATAAACGCGGATATTGACGCGGATGGACGCGGATAAAAAAGGAGAATGTTATGAAAAGATTTTTATTTTTTTTAGCGGCTTTAAGTTTAATGTGCTCCTTTTCGTTTAAGGCTTTTTCGCAGGAGATGAAGATTGGGTATGTAGATATTTTTGAGATTTTTAATGAGTATGATAAGACTAAAGAATATGATGCCAAACTGGAGATTAAGAAGAAAGCCGTAGAGAAGGAATTGGAAGTTAAAAAAGAAGACATAGAAAAAATTCAAAATAAATTAAGCTTGTTAAAAGAAGGAGAAAAAGGTAAAGAAGAGGATAAAATTACTAAAAAAATTGAAGAATATCGTGAGCTTGAAAGAGAGGCTTTTACGGACATAAAGAAAGAAAGAGATGAAAAAATGAAAGAGATAGTAGAGGATATAAATAAAATAGTTAGAGATTACGCTAAAGATAATAATTTTAGCTTAGTTATTAATGAAAATTCTGTCCTTTACGGCGAAAAAATTATGGATATAACTTCTGAGATACTGAGAATTTCTAATAAAAAGTACAGCAAAAAATGAAATACACCTTAAGGGAAATTGCTGAATTAGTCAATGGAGAGCTTATCGGAGATTCCGAAATCATAATTACAGGTATTTCGGGAATAAAAGAAGCTAAAAAAGGCGATATTACTTTTTTAGCCAATTCTAAATATGCTTGTTTAATGCAGGCGTCTAAAGCTTCAGCAGTAATTACCTCCAAAGAAGATTTCTTAGAAACCAGTAAACCTTTGATTAAAACCGACAATCCTTCTATAGCTTTTGCTAAGGTAGTAAACTTAACAACTTCTAATGTTGTCAAGCATCCTCAAGGTATTCACCCCACAGCTATAATTTCTAAAACCGCTGTGTTAGGAGAAAATGTTGCGGTTGGAGCTTACACGGTTATTGAGGATGGCGTTATTATAGGCAGTTCAACAGTCATATATAGCGGCTGTTACATTGGTATTAATACTAAAATTGGAAAGAACTGCCTTATTTATCCGCGAGTTTGTATGCGGGAGCGGATAGAGATAGGCAATAAAGTGATTATTCATCCTGGAGCGGTTATCGGCAGTGATGGTTTTGGTTTTGCTATGGTTAGAGGCGGCCAGGAAAAGATTCCTCAAATAGGAACAGTGTCTATAGAAGATGATGTAGAAATCGGAGCAAACGTTACTATTGATAGGGCCCGGTTTGATAAAACTATTATTGGTAAGGGAACTAAGGTTGATAATCTTGTTCAAATTGCCCATAATGTAGTTACCGGTGAAAATTGTATTATTGTCGCTCAAGCAGGGATTTCCGGAAGTACTGTTTTAGGCGAAGGAGTCATCTTAGCCGGCCAAGCCGGCGTAGTAGGCCATATTCATATTGGTGATAAAGCTATTGTCGCCGGCCAAGCCGGAGTAACAAAATCAGTTCCCGCTAATATTAAAGTTTCCGGATATCCGGCAAAGCCTCATGATTCCGCTAAAAGAGTGAATGCTTGTCTTCAGCGCCTGCCGGAGCTTTATAAAAGAATAAAAGAACTAGAAGATAAAATAAAGAGTTTAGAGAAATCCTACCAGAGCCAAGGTGTTTAAAAAATTATATCGGGAGAGGTAAAACAAAAATGGAAAAAAGAAGAACAATTAAAAACAAAGTATTATTTGAAGGGATAGGCCTTCATACCGGTAAACAAGCTAAACTGGAGCTTTTACCGGCAGGCCCTGATACGGGAATACTTTTTATAAGAAAGGATATTGAGCCCACAGCTATTATTAAAGCTGACTCTTGGACAGTTTTAGATTCTAAAAAATTTCCCCGGCGCACTTCCATAGGAATAGATGGCGTGCATGTTCATACTATTGAACATCTTATGGCTGCTTTGCATATTTTAGGTGTTGATAATATCCAGATAAATATTTGGGGAGAGGAAGTTCCCGGGCTTGATGGAAGCGCTAAGGATTTCGTAGAGAAAATAAAACAAGCCGGCCTGCAGGATCAGAATATTGAGCGCCGGCGTTTGATTATAAAAGAGCCTTTATGGGTTGAAGAAGGTTTATCCAACATAACAGTTTTACCTTATCCGGTTTTGCGTATATCTTATGTATTAGATTATGACAGCCCCTTAATAGGCTCTGTTTATACGGATATAACACTTAGCAATGATCTAAAAAGCAATATCTATGAAGCCAGGACTTTTTGTTTAGAAAGGGAAGTCCAATCTTTATTAAGTATGGGTTTAGGCAAAGGCGCTAATCATAAAAATACTCTTGTTGTGTCTGAAAAGGGGATAATAGATAACGAGTTGAGATTTCCTGATGAGTTTGTTAAACATAAAATTTTGGATTTAATCGGAGATTTATATTTAGCAGGGCATATTAGAGGCCATGTAATTGCTATTAAAGGCGGCCATTCTTTAAATATTAAATTACTTGAGAAACTGCGCCGGTATCGCGGTAAAACTCAAAGTGCCGGAGTAGGCTCTCAAGATCTTTTTATTCCTGATAAAGAAGAGCTTAATGTTGAAGAAATAATGCGGATTTTGCCTCATAGATATCCTTTTCTTCTTGTAGACAGAATTATTTATTTAGACAAAGGGAAAAAAGCTGTAGGCTTAAAAAGTGTTACTATGAATGAACATTTTTTTCAGGGCCACTTTCCCGGAAAACCAGTTATGCCCGGAGTTTTAATAGTTGAAGCTATGGCTCAGGTGGGTGGAGTGCTTATGCTGGCTTGCGAAGAGCATAGAGGAAAATTAGCTTTTTTTATGGCTGCCAATAATATTAAATTCAGAAAAACCGTAGTTCCTGGAGATCAGCTAACTTTAGAAGTTGTTTCAGGAAAAATAAGAACCCGCACCGGCACAGTCCATACCAAAGCCTTTGTAAATAACAAAATAGTTGCTGAAGCTGAGCTTATGTTTGCTTTAGTAGAATCCTAAGAAAGCTCTAAAAAACAATTTTTTAGAGCTTTCTGATTACACAGATTAAATATAGATTACATCGATCGTATTCGTCCTGCCTTTTTTCTTCCTATTCCTGCCTTTTTTGGTATAATAATTTTTGATATACGATGATAGATACTGGATAGTTCGTAATATATGTAATTATTGAGTATCAAGGATCGAAAAACGAGGATCGAAAACATGTCTATTCAAATTGACCCTAAAGCAATGGTTCATCCTGGTGCCCAATTGGCTGAGGATGTCCGAATCGGCCCTTATGCGGTAATTGGCGAAAAAGTAAAGATTGGCGCCGGCTGTGTTATTGACTCTTTTGCCCAAGTTTTAGGCTGGACTGAGCTGGGTAAGGGAAATCATATTTTTCCTTACGCTGTAATCGGAAATGTGCCTCAGGATTTAAAATATACTGGTGAGGAAAGTTATCTTATTATCGGAGATAATAACTGTATAAGGGAATTTACTACTATTAATCCGGGGACAGATAAGGGAGCCAGAACAATTGTCGGCAGTGATAACTTGATTATGGTTTATTCTCACATTGCTCACGATTGTATTATAGGCAGCGGTAATGTTTTAGCTAATAGCGCTACTTTAGCCGGCCATGTAGTTATAGGCGATAAAGCTGTTATTGGCGGTTTAGTTGCCATACATCAGTTTTGCCGGGTAGCGGATTTTTCTATAATAGGAGGCTGTTCTAAAGTTGTTCAGGATATCCCGCCTTATTCAATGTGTGACGGCCATCCAGCCGCGGTTTACGGGCTTAATCTAATCGGCTTAAGAAGAATCGGCCTTAAAACGGAAACAATAAGAAATTTAAAAAAAGTTTTTAAAATATTATTTTTTGAAAACCACTCTTTAGATACAGCTAAACAGATTATTGAGGATAATTTTGAAGGCTTTCAAGAACTTGATAACCTTATAGAGTTTGTTTCTTGTTCTAAAAGAGGAGTGGCTAAAAGCTCAAAGTCTGAATGCCGTAAGATAGGTAACGGTTAGAGCAATGACGTCCAAATAGGAATATAAATTCGAAACACGAAATCCGAAACAAATCCTAATGACCAAAATTCGAATGACCGAAACAATATTCTTCGTTTTGCCTGTCCGCCGTGGCGGGAAAATTTGAACATTCGAATTTGTTTCGGATTTCGATATTAGGATTTCAAATTTTAAAAAGAACGAGTATCGTAACAGAAAACCGTTATTTTAGAATATATTTATATTATGAAAATAGGCCTTATCGCCGGTAATCGGCTCCTACCTATACTTCTTGCTCAAAGAATAAAAGAAAAAAATAAAAATTGCGAAGTTATCGCCTTATGTTTTAAAGGCGAAACATCTAAAGCTATTAGCCGTTATGTTGATAAAACATATTGGATTAAGGCCGGCCGATTAGGCGAATTAAAACAAATTTTGCGAAGAGAAAGTTTAAAACAGTGTGTTATGGCCGGTCAAATTAGCCCTTGGAGGATTTTTAGGCGGAAAAATTGGGATAAGGAGTTAATTTCTTTAGTAGAATCAATTCAGGATTTTCGGCCTCATACCATTTTTAAGGAAATAATAAGTTCAATAGAAAAGCAGGGGATAGAGTTCTTAGATTCTACTTTTTATCTAAAACAAGATTTAGCAGGCGAAGGAGTAATGAATAGTGTTCCTTTGGCTGAAAGTTTAAAAAAAGATATAGATTTCGGGTTAAAAATTATATCCGGCTTTGTTGAACTTGATGCCGGACAAAGTATTGTTGTAAAAGAAGGCAGTGTTGCCGCTTTTGAATCTTTTGAAGGGACAAATAAAGCTATTCGCAGAGGCTGTAAATTTGCAGGTAAAGGCTGTATAGTTTTAAAGTTCAGTAAAGCTAATCAGGATTTAAGATTTGATGTTCCGGTTGTGGGAATTTCAACCTTAAAATTATTAAAGAATGTTGGCGCCAAAGCTTTAGTTTTAGAAAAAGATAAAGTTATTATTCTTGATAAATCTAAGTTTATGCTTTTGGCAAAAAAATGGGAAATTTCT
>JBDRIY010000050.1:0-8319 GCA_043815445.1 Candidatus Omnitrophota bacterium | reverse complement strand
GTTGCTATAGTCTTTACCAGTGAAAAATTAAACTTATTACTTATTATTGACGAACTTAATTTCTTTTTTGCGCGAACACCACAACAAGATCGAAAATAATTCTCCTCACAATATAACCAATTTGGCTTATCTATATACAACAGACCTCTTTTATATCCTCCACTCTCATTAATATCACCTGTTGCCAGATGAATCCCTGCTACAGAAATACCTGTTTGTATATTAATAACACCTATATTCTTTATTGGAAAACGCGACTTTTCACCACACTTATCTAACCACTTTATTAACCGCGCTTGCTCTTCTGACTTAAACCGCCCCTCTGAACGCAAAACAACAACATCACCCTCCCTCCTAATAACTACTTTTTCGCTCACTAATACATCTACTGCTTCACGGATAACTTCCAAAGATAATTCATATTCAAAGTAACTCTCTATGGTAAAAATCCTTACTAAAACAACATCCTTATATTTTTTAAGACAAGTAAGAACCTTTCTAATATCACGACGAGAAACAGCTATTGGTGAGGCGGAAAAAACCTGTTGTTCTGTTTGTTTATCACAAATGACTATCTGAGAATTTTTAGAAACTTTAGTTTCTAAACCTTGAAGATGGGTTATGTCTGTATTACTAAGCATTATGATAATTCCGGAATTTAGGCTATTTGATTGCCTGTTAATAGCCATATACCTAAATCCGTCTATAATGAAAAAATCTATATCTAATATAACATCTCTTATTGTATTTCCCCGCGCCGAAATCTTAGTAAATACTATAGGTTTTAAATATTTAGGATGAATTTTACAGCTTACTATTACTGGAAAATGCGATAATCTATTTATGGCGGCATAAGTATCTTCTGTCATATATTTACTTTTAATTTCTATCTCTTCACTATCAGAAATCTTAACCATCTTGCCGCAAAAATCTTCGACATCTTTAGTATGAATAATAATAGGCATATTAAATCCTCTTCTACGCGCTTCTCTCGCGAAATCCGGGCCAAAAAAGCCGCCCAATGGCATATGCCTGTCTGTTAAAATAACATCCGGTAGATCTTCTTTCTTATTTCTTGCCTGTTCTAAATATACTAATGCCTCCTTACTATTAGAAAATGCTATAACTGAATGTCCGTAAGATTTGAGCCCCGCGGAATACTGCCTCAATTCATAAATAATATCATCACAAAGCAAAACAAGAACCCTTCGGGAACCCTCTATGGGGGAAGAAATGAATTCAGAGAATAAAGATATAATATAGGTAAGATATAAAAGAACCTGTTGATTTCTCAATAAATATATGCTATTATTTGTTTTTGTAGAGTTATTATGGTTATAAATGTCAAGTGGGTGATGAGTATCTATGAAGAACCTAAAAAAGCTGACCAAAAAAGAAAAATTAGCTATTACTGAATTTGAAGAATTACTGCTTGAGAGATTTCCTAAGCAGGTTCGAAAGCTCATCCTATTTGGAAGCAAAGCGCGCGGAACTTCTACTTCAGCCTCAGATGTAGATTTACTTGTAATAGCTGCAAGAAATAGCAAAAAAATGGCCAAAGAAATTGCTATACTCACCCACGAACCTATAGCCAAGTATATGGTGGATATATCTCCTATTATGGTCAATGAGCGCTTCTTTAAAGAATGGAGCCCTCTTTTAGAACATATAAAAAAGGATGGAATTACTCTATGGACAAACAAAAAGGTATAAAAGAATATACAGCTCTGAGAATAAAACTGGCTCGGGATAAGATTAGGGTAGCCAAAATCCTTCTCAAGAACGCCGAATATAGAGATGTTGTTTCCCGCTCCTACTATGCTGTCTATTATGCCGCGCGGGCTTTCCTGCTCATTAAAGGAGAAGATCCCTCTACTCATAAAGGAGTAGACATTCTTATTCACAGATTTTGCAAAATTTACGGCCAGCCAAGTATAAACGCCGCTAAAATTCTTTCTTTGATGCGCAGGGCTCGCTTGAATGCCGATTATAAAGAGAAGGTCAAAATCACCAAAGAAGATGCTATCGAGGCAATTGAATCGGCTAAATCTTTTGTCAAAGAAATCCGCTCTCTCCTTAAGTCTAAATAAAGCCATACTGCCGATAGGGTAAAGAATATAGCTGCCAGCTTCTCTTTTATAAATAGCAGAATCCCTAAAAGAATTAACACAAAAATGGTTTTCTTCATAAATATTTAGCTCTAAATTTTTAAAAACTGAGATTTTTAAATGTTTTTCTATACAGCTTAAAATACCATAAATCACTTTTAGCCAATTTTCAAGAATTGAAAAAGAATTATTATAAAATTCTGATCGCAAAATAATCCCTTTAGACTGGATATAATCTGAATATCGCGATTCTTCTTCTATGCCCTGATTCTGGGCAGATAAATAATTTTTTATTTTATTTGCCCAGCGGTGAAAATTAATGTATACCCATTTCGGGCTAACGCCAAAACTTACTGCTATGTCGCTTGCTTTTCTGCCGCTGTATAAAGCTAAGAATATTTCTGCCCCTCTTAGTTTTGGCTTTACTCTCCCTGTTTTTAATATTTCTTCTATAATCTTTTCTAAATCATTTTCTCCCAGAAGCTCTTTAAGTTGATCTACTTTGGCTTTTATAACAACAGAACTGCTTTTATTAAGAGAAGATTCCCCTACTCCATAATTTTTTAAAAGACTCTTTGCTAAACTTTTAACTTCGTCTCCCTCTCTCTCAGCTAATGCCCCTCCTACATTTTCTGACTTTCCTCCGTGCAACAAAAAATTACCTATTGTTTTTTTTACTGACTCTGCTAACTTTTCAAATGAATAATAATATAGCCTGTCCTTTACAAAATAAGGATGGGCACCTATTTTTAAATCAATTTCTATTGACGAGGAGGAATTATCAGCAGGGCATTCTTTGCTGGTTTTCGCGGGAGAGGATGCTATAGAAAAAATACTTTTGTTTTTAAAAGCATAATTTCCGGGGACAGCTGCCATAATTATCGAATATCCGCGAGGTAAAGATATAATGCAGGCAAAATACCGGAAAAAATAGAGGTATTGCGCGTAAGCAGTTGCATATTCCACATCTGAGATCAAAGAAAGAATAAAAACACCCGGCGGGCTGGTTGTGAATAGGGCGGCTATGAATAAAGATAAGGTAAAAGCCGGTGTTACGCTTTCAATATTTAAAAAGTGAGGATTTATTGGGTATTTGGAAAGTAGAAGCGCCCCCTCTTTTACAAAATCTGACCGGCCGGCTGTCCTCTTGACAAATACCTTAAAATTGAGTATATTTAGTAATCTAAAAGGGAGATTGTTTTGAAAATTAGAGAGTTCGAGTGGGACGAAAAAATCATCTATCACATTGCTCGGCACAGCGTCACCCCCCAAAGAGATATGGATTATAAAGAAAAAAAACGTTTCAGAGGGAGATAAAAAATGAAAAGAAAGAAATCTAAAATCCCCACATTTAAGAGTATCAAAGCCGAAAGGGCGTTTTGGGCTAATCATAGTGTAGTCGACTATCTTGACGAACTTAAACCTGCTTATTTGGAATTCCCCAAACCCAAACATATTCTCGTCTCCATTAAACCCCGCCAACTTGCGCTTCTGCGGGAAATTGCTTTCAAGAAAGGCATCTCCTCTTCCCGGCTTCTTAGAAAATGGATTGAGCAAGATATCTCTAAAGAAGTAGAACAACTGAAAGCTTAATATCAATAAAGTCAAACTCTGCCGGCCGAAAGATAGAACAAAAATAGAGCTAGCGGCTGTTTCATTTAAACCCCTGATGTTTACAGGGCTGGAGGAAGGCGGAAGCGTTTTTCTTTTTTCCACAATAGCGGGCTTAGGGATATTACCGCCGGGTTTATTATGTAACCTTTTGATAATCAATATTTTAGATAAAACATCTTTTAAATCTAAATTTAAAAAACACTCAATAAAAGGCTCGGCCTCCGGAGGGACTTTCTGGGTAGGCGAAGAAACAACCTTTGAATTTAAGGTAGTTTCTCTGCCGGGCGGCGGCGGGCTGTTTATTCTCGCCGGAAAGCTGCTAATAAGATATTTAAAGCCTATCTTGTGTTTCATTAGACTTGTTAAAAACAGAAGCGTCCTTTCTTCTATAGGAGAAGAAATGCTTGATACGGATTCTGGCCCAGATAATCTTCTTAATCCTATGCCGGGAAAATAGCTGTTACCGTTGCTTTTTAAACATTCTCTTCTTCTTAACAGCTGTTTATATGCCCGATTTACGTGTTTAAACCAAAAATGATATAGTAACTTTTTCTTTTCATCTTGCCAAACCCGGTCAGGATGGTATTCGCGTCTTAGTTTATGCCATGCCGCGTTTAAGGCCTCATCGGGAATCATAAATTCATCAGCTTCATCTTGCGGAATATCAAATCCAAAAAGCAAATACATTCCTTTACAGGCTGTTTTCAAGGGTGAATATACACCTTGATTAACAGCTCTCCAATAAATGCTTGGCAATGCTTTATAGAAATCGGTTGCTGAAACAGATTTTTCTTTCAGTAAAGCTTCTACAATAAAATCATCTCTTATCTGTTCAATTTCCCGCTTACTTTTAACCGGCCGGTTTCCTTTAGATAAAATATCAAGTTCTCTAAGAATTTTACTAACCGTAGCTAATGAAAGACAATACAGTTGCGCTAATTCTTCTATAGTATCAAAAATATTACCGCCTTTATATTCCTGCATATCTTTTCTAAGTTTCTCAACTCTTTCATTGGAATTTTGGTCTTTAGGCGATACAACCCTTCTAAAATTTATACTTATCGTGGAAAGAGAAAAATTAAAGTGAATACGCAAATTTATTATCGAAAGTCCATAACTTGTTTCATAACACCAGTCTGCACCGGGAGTATTTACAACTATTACTGCCGGCGAGGAAGCCTTTATTTTAAACTTTAATCCTTTACCCTTTAGCTTACCATAGGCTATTTCTTTAGGATAAATCATATCTCCGTTTGCTAAATACACAGGCATTTGATGACTTTTAAAAGCGTTGTAAATATCCTCTTTCCAGCTATTAAACGTGTAAATATTTTCCCTTTTATCATCAATTATCATGCCTAATATGCCATTGATAGGTATGAGTTTACCGCAATGAATTTCATTAAAAACAGGGGTTATGCCGTTTGACGCGATATAAGAATGCAATGATTTATACTTTAAGCCATAAGGCAGCTTACCAGCCTCATTTTTAAATAATGCTGTGGCGTGCAGGCTTACAAAAGCAAATCTTTTTCGGTGAGATTCTATATAAGAAGGAGAAATAATAAAAAATACCGTTAAGCCTTCAGGGCATCTTTCCTCATTATCTATTTCTAACTGGCATAGCGCGGTCTTTAACGTATATAAACTGTTTACAATCTCTTTTTTAAAATCGGCGTTTTGCGATAACATACTACAGCAGATAGCCTCAGGAAAATATGTTTCTTTTCTTTCATTCGCTGATTTTCTCCAAGGGTCTATTCCATTATGTATCATGCTCAACAAATCTTCCTTAGAGCATTTAAACTGCCCGTGGACAACTAATTTATAGGTATTAATATCAGCGGCGGTTATAAAAATAGGGCTGGAAAGCGAAATAAAATTGTTACTTTCCGGCTTTACGCCCTTAATAATAATGCAGGAATGATTTCTATATTCAAAACTAAGCTCAACCCTTAACTCTGTTAAACCCGCTTTTTCCATCATAATGCCGTAAGGAGCCCGCCGGGCCGCGTAATTAAACCTTTCTTTGTTTCCCCGCAAATTATCAAAAATTTGTATTAAAAATTCATAAATCAAATCTGAGGTTGTTTTATGATCAAATATCTCATAATCATCAAACATTCTAATATCGCTTTTGCTTAGCCCTGCATTCCTTAAAATCATGTTCCACGGCCGTAAATCAACTTGAGGATTGTTCTTTTTCTTTTTTGAATACACGCTGTAAATACTGCTTAAGCCATTAATAACTCTATCGCTCAAATCTTCTACCTCCTGCCATCCAGGCACACAAGAAGCTAAAACAGCGAGCGTTTCCATATGTCTAACATTAACGACTTTAAAGCTACCTCCGGGACTGGTAATTTTAACCAGTTTTTTAATAATATCCGTGCCTAAGCCTTTATGCCTTAGTTCTCTCTTGGAACCATCATTAAATCTAACTCCTTCCAGATTTATGTCGTCTAACATAATGTTTTTTTCCGGGGTTATCCTTATTTCGGCTATCCTCCAGCAGGATCTATTGCCTTGAGAATCTTTAAGCCACGCTCCGTGTTTTTCCGCGCCGGTTTCAAAATATAAAGGAATTATATCGTAATCATATATCACTCTTTCTATCGTATCTTCCCAGCAAGGAATAAATTCTTGCCTAACCGCCTCTAAGTGAAGATGTTCTTTTCCTAAAAGGCTGTTTTCGAGAATGTAAATTGGTGAAGATAATTCGTAATCATCTTGCCAATATCGCTGGACATCTTTACGCGAATTAATTCTGTTAAAAATAATCCCGGAATTCCTAAAGATAATCTTTGGCTTACGGGCTAATCCCCAAATATTAAAGCCGTATTTACTTTTGACAAAATAAAAATTAATAAAACTGTATTGCTCCTCCATAATGTTTAAGATTAGTTTAATTTCTTTTAAATTATAAGTTAAATTATTAAAATCATAATCTTTTGTATTACGCTCTAGCATAGAATCGATTTCTTTTAATCGCTTATGGATCGCGCAAATTATCTCTTCTATACTCCTCCAGCTATCTCTGCTGATATCCTGTAATTCTTGAGAAAAATCACCAATATTGTTTAAATCAATAGTTCTGATATCTTGAAAGATTCTAAATGCCTTTTTTAACTGCGTGTTTAAACGCTCCTGCGGCCTATTTATCCCTAATTCTTTTGAAGCAATATATAGAAACTTCGCAATTTCAACTTTTTCCGTAATTTTTTTCCCTGTAAATTCTCTTGCCGATAGTTCACGCAACAATTCCTCGGTTTTTTTACGGCCTGCCTTACTACAGCCATCTACAATTTTATTTAACCCTCTAACAATTTTATCGTATTCATTAGCCAGCAAAGGCTTATTTTTAATAAGGCTGACTAAAACTTTATAAGCCTTTTTGCTCACGCTTTTATTTACGCTTATCAAATCTTCAAAAATCTTCCCCTGAATATCAATAACAAAAATCTCCGCGTTTTTATACTCTCCAAACGTTGCCATGCCAAATGGATACCCTCTTAGAATCAATACTTCAACCGCTTTAGCGAATTGTTTAAAAGTTTTAATCAAAATAAAACTATTTAAAAGGCTATCAACATCTTCCTTTCTTATAAGTTGAGCGCTATTATTAAACTTTTTAAAGACATATTCTGCTATTAGGCTCATCCCCTTTTCTATACATTGCCTTATCTCTAAATATTTTTTACCCTCATCCTTTCCAAGCCTTCTCCATTTTTTCTCATTATTGATAATAAGCTCTTTCATTTTTCCGCAAGCCAGCTTAGCTGTCAGCCCAATTCCCAATATAGCTATAAAACCTAATAAAGTATTCGGCGCTAACCTATTATATGCCTTAACATGATTCTCTATTTTATTTATCTGCCTATAACTTGCCCCCACATTACTGCCTAAATGTTCACATAATTCTTTTAAGACTCTTACCGAAAGCCACATCTTCGGCTCTTTTATCACTCTATATACTTTAAGCCGAAATCCAAACTTATAATTAGGAAAGGCCTTTCTGAATAAAGTATTTGGGCCTAAAAGGTCAAGGCTCAAAACGCTCAAATACGGTATTTTAAGAGTTATAGTATCATAGGCTAAAACAACCTTTATCACCGCCTCAATAGAGGGATTATTTCTTGCCCCCCTTAACATAAGGCTTATGTTATTCCTATCAATACCCGACACAGCGGCTAATTCAACAAAGGTTATAGGCTTTTTTTCTTTACTTCTTAAGCTAAGCGCCTCATTGATTAAACTGATTTCTCTTGAGTATTTTTTGTAAGGAAGCTTCGGGCTTTGGCTGGTTTCAATTGAAGAAGAAGTGTTATTCAAGCTAAACTCTGCTGAAGGAACGTTTATATCGTCAAAAATTATTTTCAGCCCTAATTCCCCGCATTTCCGGGCTAAAGAAAGAACATCAAATACATCCTCTCGCGGCCATTTTAACTCTACCAGTTTATCCGCGGCTATAAATAATAGACCTGCCGGGCTTTCTTTCTCAAAAGCCCAATAAACCATGCCTATTTTAGATTCCGGCTTAAAGTATTCCCGCAAAGAATATTTAGTGTAATCAATAAATTTTCGACAAAAATACTCA
>JBDRIY010000049.1:0-4740 GCA_043815445.1 Candidatus Omnitrophota bacterium | reverse complement strand
GCGCGCAACTCATATTACAGCGGTTAGTAATAAAAAAATAAACCAGCGGCGGAGCATCTAAATTATCCAAAATCCGTTTATTCCGGTTAACAAAACACTGGACTAAAAATATCTTTAAAGACTTCGGTAAAAGGCTGATGATTTTTAGAAAAACCTGCTTTTGCCCGGAGCTTTTGGAAATAAAATACCTTAAAAAATTACTTAGCATTTCTTAAGCCTGATTTTTCGCGCAGTTCCCTTAACAGCTTTTGGCGCTTATTACGCTGTTTAATAACGCTAAACGCGCGAACAGCAAGAAACAGCGCCGCTGAAAAAAATATTCTTAAACGGTTGAGTTTTTTGATTATAAGAGAACCTCCCGCGGCTCTGCTATCCTGCCGGCTGTCTTTATTGATTTTAGATTTAGTACTTGGAGCGTATTTATTAAATAAAAATCCTAATAGTTCGCTGAATGAATAACTTATAATGTAAAATAATATAGAATTTTTATAAAACATCCATAGTTGAGAATTATCCCAGCCATTACAAAGAAAAGGGTGATAAGCAACAGCGCGGTAATCCAAGACACATTTTAAGCCTGATTTTCGAATCTTATAGCCGAAATCCAAATCATCTTGAATGTATTCAATAAAATCCGTAAAACCGTTAATTTCCATAAAATCTTTTCTTCTCATAACCAAATTACAGGTATTAACATATTCGTCTTCAAACAGCTTATATTTTTCCTTATTTTCTTTAAAGTTCATATCGCTTTGCCGGCCCATAAAAAGATATTCAGCATCTCCTACTTCTGAACATTGCCCTCCAATAGCTCCGATATCATCCCGTTCCTTAAGCATTTGAACTGAAAATGAAAGAGTTTTTGAATCAATTTTATAAACATCCGAATCAACAAACCACAAGAATTCCCCTTTGCTGTGAAACGCCCCTTCATTTCGTCCGTAGCTGGCGCCCATATTCTTGTTTGTGTGAATAATCTTTAAATTCTTATACCTAAAAGAAGATAACGCGGAATCTATCTCTCCTTTGTTAATGCCGTTATTAACTATAATGACTTCTATTTTTTCATAATCCTGGCCATAAACATTATTTAAACATTCCGGCAAGGAAGAAGCTTTTTTCGCGTATACGGGAATAATTGCCGATACGAGATCTTTTTCACACGCCAAGCTATCTTTCAGCTTAAATTCATGCTTGGATTCTTGTTCTTTACAAAGATACATATTAAATCCTAAGCTCCTATTCCATCCCCTTTTCTAATTTCATAGTTTCGCCGTACAAAGAATATGCCCTTCCTTATCAACACGATAAAAAGAATATCCATATCCCTCAAGAAGCCTCTCGATTTTCTGCGTGTTTTTAACCTTACTTTCTTCGTCCGTACCATGGACTTCAATAAAAAGAGAAGGTTTATATCTCCTAATAGTTTCAGTCATGCCCAGCAAAACGCTATACTCCATTCCTTCAATATCTATTTTAATAAAATCGGGCTTAGGTAATTTGTTTGTATCAATACACTGATCAAGGGTATCAACTTCTACCTGTAAACTTTCATTCTTTTCTTTAAGTACATCTTGCTACATACTTTCTTCCATGCTCCCAATACCTGAAATAACCGGATGAGTGATAAGCGTTTTCGTTCCTCGCTTGTCTGCGATGCCAATATTTAGAATTTGGACATTATCAAGATTATTCAAAGCAACGTTCTCTTTTAATTTTATATAGGTTTTAGGATTAGGTTCAAAAGTAATTACTCTGCTGGCTCCTTTCTTAGCAAAGAGTATTGTTAGAACCCCAACAAAACCTCCTATATCATAAACCGTTTTATCTTTTAAATCTAAGTTCAAAAGAAATTTCTCCTCTTGATTAAGGTATTTCTTGCGCCGTTGGGAACACAAAAAACCTAAACCACCCTTTAACTTAAATGGCACATCTCCAAAATTACTTGAATATATGCAGTTCTTTGCGAGCGGTATCAAGAATGGTTTAAAAAATATCAATACAGGCTTTAAAACGTACTGAATAGTTTCAAAAAGTTTCATTTTTGCACCTCCTTTAATAACAAACCCATAATTATATATATAGCTATATACGCCACAAAATCTTCTACCTCCGATTTTTTTTAACTTGAATCATTCTAAACCAGCCAAAGTTTCTTTCCAGCCATTTTTCAAAAAATAACGGGATTATCCCGCCCAATGCCAGCCATAAAAACCAGAATTCTTTATCTATGAACCAAACCGATGTTTTTACATCTCTAAACTTATAAAACAACTTTTTTACATCCCGCTTTGAATAAACTCTTGCTATAGGGCAAAATACATCATCAGTATTCATAGATACCCATTCATCATTGGTTGGCGCGGGATTAACAGCTTTCATTTTTGCTAATTTTTCCCGAAACCCTTCAAACCGCCGGGCATTGCGCTTTCCAAACAAAGCAAACATTTTCTTACAGAGTTTTTCTTTATCGCAGATAGCAAAAAATAGTTTGCGGATTATTTTAACTTCAATTAAATAATAAAATGAGGTTTTATTGTAAAGCATAATCGTTGCTGTTGCCCCGGGTTTAAGCACACGGTGAATTTCATCTACTATTTTTTCAGGGTTCGGCGAATGATGGATAACCCCCAAACGAATAAACGTGGCTAAAGCTTTCATCAGGAAAAGGAAGTTCTTCAGCGTTTATTTTTTTTAGAATCCCGCTTTGCCCAGCCGCGTTAAGCCTTTCCCGGGTAAGTCTTATTGCTTCGTCAGTAAGGTCTACTCCGGTATAAAAAGCTCCGGCCTTGGCAAATTGAAGCCCATCCATGCCGGCTCCGCACCCAATCTCAAGAACTTTTTTGCCCTCATAAGCTTTAAAATTAGCGTATAAAGGAATTTTGGGCTGCCTTATATACCTGTCTTGGCCGCGGCAAGCCTCGCAAGGGTTACTATTCCAAAAAGATTCTACATTCTTAATTTTCATCTTATTTTATTCCTTCTTATAAAACCTCAGAGAATATTTTATGAGAATTGCAGTAATCCTGAGCGGCTGTCTTAGCATTTCTTTTATATTCCCAATAAACATTATCGTCTAAAAACAACTTCTTTACCGCGTCAATTAAAGCTTCTTTATTTCCTTCGGCGGCAACTCCGGCCTTGCTTTTTGTAACAGCTTCCGAATAAATTACAAAGTTGCTGACAATAACCGGCAA
The DNA here is from genome assembly GCA_043815445.1 of Candidatus Omnitrophota bacterium. Classification (GTDB taxonomy): domain Bacteria; phylum Omnitrophota; class Gorgyraeia; order Duberdicusellales; family 4484-171; genus JBDRIY01. Next base: position 1,543 of record JBDRIY010000049.1, on the reverse strand, counting down.
GCCGCAAACCGAATACAGCTTTGTTTTTCCGGAATCGCCATAGTAGGAATTTCCTATATCCTTCCATACTGCGATGCCAGCGGCGCACCCAGCGACAACATCCAGCATTTCTTGAGTATCCTGAATAAACCCGTAAATTTTATAATAATTCTCAAGCCCTCTTTCCTTAACCATATTAGTAAATTCATCTAAAAACGGGCCCCTGCCTATTATTCTTATATTTATCTTAGGGAAAACTTCTATTAAAGAAGGTAAAGCTTCCAGCATCAATTCAAGCCCGTGCCCCTTTTGCATAACTCCGACAAAAACTATAGAATACCTGTCTATATCTTCATTGTAACGAAAGTAAGCCGGGTCATACCCTACTGGAACAATACTATGTTTATGCTTATATAATTTTTCATCTAAGCCTCTTGCTTCCGGTATCCTAGTAGATATATCCCAAACTACATCTGAATGTAAAACAGCCCATCTATCAATGCCATTTTGCAGATCGTAAAGCCATCCGTCTCCTTTATAATGATCAATGCAATAGTAAATGCTCTTTTTACAAATTCCAAGCTTAGTTAATACAACCCCCATCATTCCCGAGAAATGAGAAATGCCAACACACACATCAAACCTCTTCCTGAAAGCAAGCGCGCAAAACATAATTTTTATAAAATAAAAAGAGAAAACAAAAAATAAAGGCCTCCTCTTTTTCTTGATAAAAGCACTTTGTAAACCTATAACCGATACATCATATCCTTTGCTAAGCAAATAATCTCTTACCGCTTCAACTCGGGAAACCAATTTTTGCCCCATTACCAATGCCTTCACCTAAACCTCCTTATATGCTTTTTCAATAACTAAAGCATTATCAGAGCTAAACATCTTTTCCGCGTAGGGCCGGCAGTTTTTAGAAAGCTCTTTTAAGCTAATTTCTTTTAACGCTTTGGTTATTTCTTCTTCAACAGGCTCAATTAACATCCCTACAGAACCAGTTAATACTTCTTTGATTCCTCCGCGGTTAGAAGCGATTACCGGAGTGCCGCAGGATAAAGCCTCTAAGATAACTCTGCCGTAACCCTCTTCATACTGCGAAGGCATAACCACCACGTCCGCGGCGTTATAATAAGGAGGTAAATCAGTATTTTTTACTCTGCTTAAAAAGATAATGTTTTCCTCCTTGGCCGCTTCATTTACTTTTTCCGAAAGCGGGCCTTCGCCGATAAAAACAAAAGTTTTATCTTTATTCTTTTTCGCGGCCTCAATCAAAGTAAGTACGCCTTTAGCCTCTATCAGCCTTCCTGCGAATAAAACTATAAATTTGCCTTTATAGCCTAATTTTTCTTTAGATAAGTTTTTATCTAAAGGCTTAAATAAATCCTGATTAACCCAGTAACGGTAAGTAGTTACCTTTTCGGGATTTATTCCAATCTTAATCCATTCATTTCTTGACTGCTCGGAAAGCGTAAGCACGCGGTCAAAACCGCTAAACACCCATTTTATTACTTTAGTAAAAAAAGAACCTTTATTAACGTTATATAGCCACCCATACACG
>JBDRIY010000048.1:0-12141 GCA_043815445.1 Candidatus Omnitrophota bacterium | reverse complement strand
GGGGTTGAGGGTTTGTTTTGATTTTGGGGCTGGGGGTTGGGCTGATATAGGGGGGGTGAGGAATAGGGAAAAAATTACAAAAAATATTATTCCCGGAAGTAATAACACGCTTTTAATGAGTTTATTATAAAAACGACTATTTTTAACGAGGAGTATTAACATTTTTGGTTATTTTATTAGTTACTTCATATTTATCATATTCTTCTAAAAAAGCAAGATAAATAATTCTTTGTTATTTCTTTATGATCTCCTTATCCTGGTTCACGAAATATATTTCGTTATTCGCGCTTATCTTCCAATAGGGGTAAAAAGGTGATTCTGAATATCCTTGAGGTTTCCAAGCTAATTCAATATTTAATTGACTACCGCACAGATGACTATGTTCTAATAATAAAAGCTCTGCTGCCTCTTCCTTGTCTATCTGGACAAAACGAGTTGGCTCTTTTACCCAAGAAGCTTGCTTAAAACTTCCGTCTTGAGCATCAATGATTAAAGCGGCATAAGTTAAAAATTGGCCTTCTATATACTTATCAAAAGGAATCAAATAGTAAAAACTGTTTTCTTTATCTATGCGGCGCACCTTTACAAAGTTTCTGGCTTGGGCTTGGTTAAAAGCTTTTTTGAAATTTTCATCAGTTAAAAGAGCTGGGGGGACAATTTTTTTCCAATCTAATTCTAAGGGTTCAATGTTTTTGTTAAAAACTGAATTTAATAATTTTTCCTCATTTTTAAGAAAAGATTTATTACTAGCTAAAGAATCCTGTTCCAAGTTAACTGATAAGGCGGCATCATAAATATGCTTTTTAAAGTTTTCTTGTCTTTGTTCAAATTCTGATAAAATCTCTCTAACCCCCTTTTTCAAAGGGGGGAAATACTTTATATCATTGGCGATTTCTATTAGTTTGGCAGTTTCATCATTAGCTTGAGGTTCAGCAATTTCTATCTCAGCATCACTTTGCGCTTTAGGCGGCTCAGCTACCTGAATATACTTGCCGTTATGCTGATCTAAACTGACGACCGGTAAAAAATAGGTATCTTGGGCTTCCTGGGGAGTAACATATAAGTCCTGACCTATTCCTTGAGGAAACGGGTCAGTTAACCATAAGCCGTGAACAGTAAAGTCGGGTGTATAGTAAGGGTTTGTGTATGGCTCAGGCGCGGGGTTTTCACTGGTTACCGCTCCATTAACCACAATCCAATGATTATAAGTGCCGTAAGCCGGGACAACTGCCGGAGTATTGGGCCAGGCTGCTAAATCACCATCCAACCACCAAGGGCCGATTTTTACCGGAAAAGCCATCCAATGGATAATATCTCTTAAATATTCAGTAAATTCATCAGCTTCAAAACTCCAGACATCAAAAGTATAACCTCTGTAATCATGGCCTTGGCCACCAGGATCATAGGGATCATAAGGGTCAAAGTGGCCTAAGGCATAATCTATTGCCTGAGGGTCTAACTCAGCAAGTTCTAAATTTTCAGGATAATTAAAAGTATGGCCGTAGTTGTAGATTAGTTCCTGAGTTAATTCTTCAGCTACTGTATTTCGAATATAATTTAATACCATTTGACAGCAAGCTGAGCCGCTATAATAATCTTCAATTGGGTAATAAGGCAAGTCTAAATGCAATAGCCATCCTAAAAATAATCTGGTATTAATTTGAGTTTGATTCCCGGCGTTATCCGCGGCAATAATTTTTATATTGTTTAAGCCTTCGGTTAAATCAATGTTTTCAGCTATCCATTGGTTTTGATCATCTATTACCGCCTTATAGATTTTGCTATCAACTTCAATATCAACAGTTTTTAGGCCTGAGAGACTGTCTTGCGCTGAGCCTGTAATATTAGCCGGAGTTTGAGCAACAGCTGATTCGTCTTGAGGCGAAATCATATTGATTGTTGGTACCTGTTTATCAAGTTTTATTCCGTTTAGGATGTTATGAGGTATTTCTTCGTTATCAATTTCATCTACACTCCAATATTCTAAAGTATTATTATCTCCTTCTGTGGATATTAAAGGCTGTCCAGCTATAGATAAAGAATATACCGGGCTGTCATTGATTTTGTAATAGGTTTCTTTGACTAGGCTTTCTGAATCATTGGCAGTTAAGTAAATAACACAATCTTCTTTGTGCCATAATCCGTCGTAGTTGTCTATAGTTTGCGGCGGAGTTATATCAACGTTGTTAACTGTGATTGTGATATCTTCGGTATCTGTTAAATCAGCGTCGGTTACTTCAAAACGCACTTCTGTATATATATCAGCCTGACTGTAATCAGGTGTCCAGCTAAATAGTCCTGTATCGGGGTTAAAGTCCGCGCCCAAAGGCAGGCTGCTTGCGCTTAGAGTTAATGCATCCTCCGGGTCCGGGTCACTGGCTGTTACCGTAAATTCTAATAACTGGCCTTCATCTCCTGCTTTACTGCCTATAGGAGTAAGCTGGGGGGCATCATTAACTGGTAACCAAGTAAGAGTAATATCCTGGGTATCAGACTGGCCTTCAGATCCGGTTAATATTAAAGTGACTATGTCCTGTCCATAATAATTTAAATGCGGGGTAAAAGTCAAAATATCATCAGCGCTGTTTTCTCCGGAAACAATACAAAAATCAGCGCCGGTTACAGTCCAATTTAAATCTATAGCTGAATCTTCATCATCAGTTTCATAAGAAGATAAATTCATAATTATCAAGTTATCTTCGTCTACAGCTACAGGATTAGGAACCTGAGGAGTTATCGCGGGGGCATCGTTTACCGAAGTAACTACAATATGAAATGTGTCTTGGGCGTATAACCCTTGAGGATCGGTTACACGAATAATAACATCGCTTTGGCCATACCAATTATTTTCCGGCTGAATATCTATATATTGATTAGAATCAATACTCACCCCACACTCAGGATTAGTATTACTAATTACAGTAAAAGTCAATTCGGAATCACTACTCTCAGCATCATCAGCATATTGATATAAATCCATCACATTATTAAGAAAAATATCCTCTTCCAAATTTTGATCCAACAAGCCGGAAAGAGTCGGCGCTGAATTCATAGCATAGACTCCGGTGAGTTCAGCGTTCCCGCGAAACATCGGCCAAGCTAATTTACTTTTACTATAACTATAAGGTAAATCCCACTGATATACTATTTCACCTTCAAGAGCAGCTAAAAGCTCAAGAAAACCATCATTATCTAAATCCCCTATTGCCGGCGAAGATAATGTGCCATATTTTATTTTCTTAGGCCAGCCGGTTAATTCATTACCGGCAATATCCCATATATATATATTCGAATACACACCGCTTGTTCCAGCAATAATTTCATACTGGCCATCTCCTTCTAAATCAACAACAATAGGGCTTTCATTTACCTTGCTCTCTAAATATTTAGGCCAGCCAGGTAAATCCATTCCGCTGCTTCCCAATATATGTAAAGCACACCCTGCCATAAAATCAGTAATAAAAATAACTTCCGCGTCTCCACTGCTATCTAAATCCGCCAAACAAATAGACGAGATGTATTCCGTATCAGCCATACTTCGCGGCCAGCCCGAAACATTACTGCCATCTTCGTTTAAAGCATATATTTTTACGTCGCTAACCCAATCGTAGTTAAGAACTCCGGTAATAATCTCAAGTTTACCATCCAAATCTATATCTGCTAAAGCCGGCGAAGACCATTGAATACCATAGCCCTCTAATTCTCGCGGCCAACCGTTTACAATTTCACCATTTTTATGCCAAGCATAAATTTTTGTCTCTTCCCATCCGGCAAGAGCGATAATTTCTACTTCACCGTCACCGTCTATATCTCCTACCGCGGGAGTTGAATCTAAGCTATCTGATGTGTATGCCGGCCAGCCAACAATATTTGTGCTGTCTCCTTTATAGGCATATATCTTAGAATCATCTTTATCATAATTATACCCGCAAACAATAATGTCTAATACTTCATCTCCGTCTAAATCAGCCAGCACCGGGCTTGTAGTGCGCGCCGGATAATTACTTTCTATAGGCCAACCATCAACAAGCTCCCCGTTATGATGCCAGGCATAAATATATCCCTTATCATAAAAATTCGCGTCGCAGACTGCGGCTATTATTTCCTTATCTCCATCACCGTCTATATCGCCGACAGCCGCGGCCATATTTATCAAATTACCAACTTTTTTTGGCCAGCCGCTCAAATACGCTCCCTCTGAATTCCAAACATGAACTTCGCCGCCAAAATCCTCCAAAATATTCGTGCAAAGAATAACGCTGTCAACTACTCCATCACCATCTAAATCCGCGTATGTCGGAGAAGCAGAAGAATTATATCCCTCATTATTTATCGGCCAACCGCTGTGTAAACTTCTATCTATGACAACTGTGCGAATAACCTGAGATACGCTGCCCTCTGAATCAAATACCGAAAGCCTCACGGTCCAATTGCCCTCACTAAGATTATCAGTATTAAACACACCCAGCACCCCATTACTAACTTCGTTTATTCCTCCATCAGAAAGAGTTACTTCTTCTGTCGACCAAACAGCCGGATTATACCCATTTCCATATTCAATAATATAATTCGCGAAATTACTACCTTGGGCTGTTCCAATCATATCAACATTTCCAGAGATATGGCCATTACTTTGGGAAAAATAAATCTCAGCTAAACAGATTGAATCAAATTGTAAAGCTTGCTGAGCGTTAATTAAACCATAGCCAAAATAACTATCCTTGCCTTGGGGCCCCAAATCTTCAGCTGAATTACGCAAAATCTGACGCACCTCTTCATTGTTTAATTCCGGATTTTTAGACAATATTAAAGCTGCTAAGCCTACTGTGTGAGGACAAGCCATACTTGTTCCGCTCATTAAACAATAATCGCCCATGGTTTTCCCCTTCGCGGACAAAGAAAGAATATCCACTCCCGGGGCAATAACATCAATCTTATCTCCCCAGTTTGAAAAATAAGCTAATTCATCGTCAGCATCAAGCGCGCCTACAGTAATTACATTTTTACAACAAGCAGGATGGAAAAGATTAGCGTCCTTATAATCATTTCCTGCCGCGGCAACAACTACACAATCAAGGCTATGAGCATAATCAACAGCAGCTTCAATGGTTAAAGAAACCCCACAACCGCCCCAGCTATTATTTAAAATACGCGCGCCATTATCAGCGGCATACTTTATAGCATTAGCTAGCCCTTCTACTGCCCCCACTCCGTCGTCATCTAACCCTTTAATTATCATAATTTTACTTTGCCAGGAAATTCCCGCTACGCCTTCATAATTATCCGTAACCGCGGCAATTGTTCCAGCAACATGGGTTCCGTGGCCGTGAATATCAATAGGATTATTATCCTGAACAGAACTGTCTAAAATAGAGCCTGCAAAATCCCACCCCCTTATATCATCCACAAAACCATTCTCATCGTCATCTATCCCGTTATCGGGAATTTCGCCGAAATTAATCCAAATATTATCAGCTAAATCTTTATGATTATAATCACATCCGGTATCAATTACAGCAACTATAATATCATCCGAACCTTTTTCAACCGGCCAAGCCTGTTCAGCCTTAATTCTATGCAGCCCCCACATATCAGAATAGCTTTCTCCCCATAACAGATTGCTTCTAAAATAAGGGTCGCTGGGCGGCTGATATACGATTAAGCTCTCGCCGGAATACAAACTTTCTTCATCTGAAGCATTATAAGCGGTCACAGCAATATAATAATTTTCACTTTCAAGGCCATCAAACGCGCGCTCTATATAATTTGGTTCCGCATACTCAACGCTCGAATCATTCTGATATTCTTTAATTATAGCCCTTATATCAGCGCCTTGAGAAAGCTTAATTACATAAATATTTTCTAAATCCGGTAAATTCTTAGATTCTTTTGTTTTATTCTTTCTTTTAACCCCTGCCTTAAACGCTCTTTTTACTTTTTTAATTTTCAATTTATTATTTAAACTCTTTACTGTTTTAGGAATCCTGCTATCAGGAGCAAGATCCGGCCGGCCTAAAAAATTTCTTATTTTATAAATAAGGCCTTGCGTGGCTTCAGCGCTTTCCTTTTTAATTTTTATAATTAATTCATCGCTAACATAATCATTCGCGCCCAAACTTTCTACGCTCTTAGACTCAGAATCAATCATACTTGCCCCGCCTAACCCGCCAGAATCGCCTCTCACATCTTTAATAGCTAGCTGATAAGAAGTTGCGTCTGGATCAGGAATATCCTCAAAGCCATCATAGTTCCCCGGCGCTGAACCATAATATACGCGATATCCAGCAATATCGCTATCAGGACTTCTATCCCAACTTACATTTATCTCATCGTAACACTCAGTTAATGAGGCGTTAACATTCTGAGGACTACCTGGAGCATCGCTTGCAGGGTAAATAATTATATCTGACAGGGCTTTATTTAAATTATGCTCATCCTCATTAGCTTTAGGCTTGAGTAAATCACTGCCGCTATAATCTGCTTTTGGCGCAGCTACATCTTTATATAATTCTAGGCTCTGATCACTATTTACCGAAGCATCATTAAAAGAAATATCAAGCCTTTTTATTGGCTCAATTTTATGCAAGCTTTTATCGTTCCCAGCAACTAGGCTACCACTGTTATCGTAAGAATAAACATTTTGTCCTTTGTTAACTATCACGCGAGGATGCTCTGAACCGCGGCTAAAATCGTATTTTTGATATAAACTCCCGTCAATTTTGATATCAATACAATTAAGCTGTGGGGCAGTAACTACTTTGCCGGTAAGATCATCAGGATAATTATCGGTTTGATCCTGGTATAAAAACTTTATTGTTTTAAGCTTGCTTGATCCACTTACCTTTATATGCTCTATCTGATCAATATAGCCGATATTGCCGCTTGAAAAATAAGTGACTTCTACATAATCTTCATTAGTATCAATTATTTTAGTTAAGTAATAATTAAGATCGTCAACATTATAATTATATTCATAATTTACGCCGTTTTCATCTGTAACTATCCAGCCTGAATCAATCTTATTTATTCGTAAAAAACTTTTTATTTTTGTTCGAAACTGCCCATTACCAACCTTAACTAATTCCAAAACTCTATTATTCAATTGTAAAATAAAAATATCATCATCATTAAATTTTAGGGAATCAAGCCTTGCGCTTCGGGTTATTTTTCCTAAATCAATATTCCAGCTGCCATCCACGCTACTACTGCCAGTTTCAGAAAAATACCGTAACACAATTGAAGGCTGAACAACACCATTTGTTTCGGTTAAAACATCCAAGGGAATAGTATAGGCTGCTGTTGCGTTAAGCCCATGATCATAGCCATTCTCAATATCCAAACTTTTTATTGAAACCAACCCCGCTGGAAATGAATCTTCAACCACATCAGCATAAACAATCCTGCTTAAAGTTATTGTCAACAAAAGCAAAAAAATAGATATTATTTTTATCTCTAAAAATTTACGATTAAGTAAACGGAAATAATAGGCAGTGACTAAGTACTTAAACCTTAGCATGATAATATCTTAGCGCTTTACCCCAATAATAGTCAATAGTTAATTTTTTCCCTAAAGTTCACAAAAGAAGTCACGCTTATTTTGTGAACTTTAGCTGAATTTGGGGCTATTTTGTTCATATTTTCCGGTTAAAAGGCCATAAGGATTTCGTAAGTTTCTTTTTTTTCTTTTTTTGACTCGGGAAAAGGCGTAAACGGGCTGGCTTGTTTTATTATTCTTTTGGCAATTCTTGCTAAATTCTTATTTCCGCGAGAAAAGGTTATTGCTGGTTCGCCCAATAATTCGCCTTTATTAGAAACAGAAAACCTTACTCTTACTTTTCCTTTGTACTGGACTTTAAAAGAAGAGGCGGTTTGTTTTACCTTGGCCATAATTTCTGAATAGTAATCATCTTTTACGCTTAGTTCTTGGATTTCAATTTCTTTTTTCTGATCGGAAATTTCTAAATATTTTGCTCCTAACTTTTTCCACTCTTCATATGTTTTCTCTTCTTTTTTAAGCTCCTCTTTTGCCGCGGCCTCCCACATTTGCCCAGCAGAATTTTCACAAATTTCTACCTCTATCGGCTTATCTCCGGATACTATATAAGGAGTTAAAATAATAACCAGTTCGTTCTTAGCCCACTCATCTTCATTACTCCTAAAAAAATAGCCTAAAACAGGGATATCGCCTAATATAGGAACTTGTTTTCTCTGTTTATCTCGGTTAATCCTGCGCAATCCTGCTAAGAATATGCTTACTCCATTCTTAACAATTAAAGAAGTCTCAGCTTCAGAGGTGGTAACAATGGGAATCTGAGTAATTACGTTATCGCTGGTAATTGAAGCCCGCTCAGAAGTGCTGACTTCCGGCCTTATTTTTAAAGTAATATACTTTTCTTTATTTATAGTAGGAGTAACATAAAGTTTCACCCCTACATCCACAAAATTAACTGACTGAGCCCGGACAGTATTATCGCCCACTGCTGATGTTGTTGAAGTAATATAAGCTTCTTTTGTGCCTACAAGAATTTTAGCTTCCTGATTATTTAAGGCTAAAACTCTGGGGGTAGAAAGAACCTTTGCCTCGCCAAAAGTCTGCAAAAAATCTAACATCCCCCTATATTCTCCCTTTTCCGAAGCCGTAGACCCATTAGTCCCAATAGTAATTCTATCGGTAGTAGTTGAGTAAGGAAGATTAAAAACTCCTGTCATTTTAAAATATTTTTGTATCCAATAATCCCAGCTTATTCCCGAATAAAAGTTCTTAGAAGGGGTTATTTCCACAATTTTAGCGTCAATTAAAACCTGCAAGGGTTTTTCATCAAAAGCTTTAATTATTTCCTCTATCTCTTGGAGCTTCTTGGGGTAATCAGTAACTATAACTTTACTGCTGGCTGAGTCAATTTTTAAAGCGCCTATTCCCTCAGTTAAAATATCTACAAGCTTTGATTCAAGATCTTCGACTTTTATATAATTTAGCTCAAAAACTTTTGTTTCAAGAGGCTTATCAATTTCTTTAACGATTTCGCGCATTTCTGAAATTCTCTCAGGAATATCTATAACTACTAAAGTATTCGTAGGTTCATCAACAATCACCTTGCCGATATTTGAAACCATTTGAGAAAAAAGTTCCTTAACTCTGATTGCTTTAGCGTGTTTAAAGCTAAAAGTGCTCACTTTTTTTTCATCCCAAAACTTTTTTCCGTATTTTAACTCATAATCCCTTTCAGCCGTTACACAGATAATTTCTCCTTTTTTCTCATAAGCCAGCCGGCTGGAAATCAAAACTATTTCCAAAGCATCCCAAACATCAATATTCTTTAAAAACAAAGTCACCCTGCCGCTAACACTGCCGCTAATAGAAAGATTAAACCCTCCTTCGTCAGACAAAATCTTTAAAACGTCAACAACATCCATCCCCTTTACATCCAAGGAGATTTTAGCCTGACAAAACCCTGCGTTAGGCATAATAAACGAAAGAATAATTAAAAAAATTATCCCCTTAAAAAATCGGACGTCTGACGTCCGATTTTTTTTCCATCCGGGTTCATCCGTTTTGGAATCCGTGTTAATCAGCGTTCTACAAATATAACTCATATTTCTCTCCTTGATAATTTAGGATAATTGAATCCTTTTTTATTTTTTCTATTTTTATGCCCTCTAAAAAACTATCATTTTCTTTAAGATAAAATACTTTTTCTGCTCTTTTATCTTCTATTATCGCCAGTTTATCTTTACCGGATTTGATGCCCGCTAATCTTAAGTTTTCAATAACTTTACCAATTTGTTGCCGGTCAACTTTAGAAACCGCTTGAGGTTCTTTAAAATAAGGAGATAAAAACACTTTCCTATTGGTAAGCTCAGATAAAAACTTAGAATAATCATACTGGCTTGCTTTTAGAACATATTCTGAGGACGGTTGAGCTTTATCTAAAGCTTCTGAGATTTCCTTCTCAAAATTCCCCTCTCCCTCAAAGAAAAACGCATAGGCCGTAATTCCTAAAGAAACAATAATGACGCCTAAAAGTAATTTTATTAAAAGATTTACAGTAAATATTTTTTTAAACATAATTATTTATTAAAGGAATATTCTTGAAAACACCATTCTACAGCGCAAAATAGAAGATGAATTAGACTGAGGATGCAAACCTAAACTTAGAATCTTGATTGCTGAGGGCGCTGTTTCCAATTCGTTGATAAAACGAAAAATAGATTTTAGCTCTCCGCTCATCTCGACTTCTAACAAAGCTTGTTTGCTCTCTTGTCTCACCTTTACCGGTAAAGGATTGATGTTTTCAATAACCAAACCAAGCTTTTCCGCCAGCTTTTTAGTTTCTTCAAACAATCCGGTTTCTATCTCTTCAAGACTTTTTTCCCCTTCAAAAATATCCCTATGGCTTTGATATAAAAAAATAATGTTTTCTCTATTATTTACTAATCGTAAAGAACTTACTAAAAGCAGCTTTTTAGCTTCAATTTCCTTGTTTACTCTATCTGCTTCCTCAAAACCCTTACTAAAAATATTAAAAGCTAAACTAAAGATAAGAATCCCTGCCGCCGCGTAAACAATTAATTTTTCTCTTTTGGTAAATGTTCTGATTTTCATTTAATTATTTATTGCGGGCGGACAATAGGGCCGCTTCCGCGTATTTTTCCGTAAATATAAAATTCAACTAATGTTTCATCATCCTGTTTTATTTTAGCGGCATACTTTATCTGAACATCTTTTAAGGAACCGGAGCTATTCAAAGAACTTTTTATGCTAAAAACCTGAGTATTGTTTTGAGCATAACCCTTAATAGCAAATTCTCCGTTATCCTTAAAATCCGTGAAAGTTAATTGCGCGCCTTGAGGTAAAGACATTATCAAATTATAAACAGCCTCGGAAAAATAAGCCCTATCGCCGGGCTCTTCCTTTAAGATCTTTAATTTATTACTCAACCCCTCAAGTTCTTTGGCCTCTGCGCTGATTTCCTCTAAGGCGGAATTCAAATAATTCAAGCAAAGATACCTATCGGAAATATATTTAAAAGTAAAAATACTAAAAAGTAAGACAATTTCTGCCGCGATAAAAAAAGCCTTTAAATATTTTTTTCTTCTTTTTTTATCTGCCTTTTTTTTCTTTAAAAATTCAGGTAAAAAATCAAACTTAGGCGAATTTTTGATACAGCAAACTCCCAAGCAAGCCGCGAAAGAAAAATCATCTAATTCTTTTCCGCTTCTAACACCTCTGGTTAAAACAAAACTATCTAAAGAATCCGCGAAAACAGCCTCAACTCCCTTAATGCTCTTAAAAACAGCTTCTTTTTTAAGGCCGGTAAAAATCATCTTTTTAAATTCGATGTTGGGAAATTCTTCTTTAAAAATGCCGGCTGACTGATTTACCCCTTTTAAAATATCTTCCTCATTTTGATGAGAAAATGCCCGAGAAAAAACTAAACCCTGCCTGTCCACGGCTAAAAACTGAGCCATATCTTTATCAATATCAACCAAAATAAAAAAAGAAGCTGTTTTACCTTCCCAAACTTCTTCCCGCGAAATAAACCGGTTTAATAGCCCCCAGCTGTTTATTGTCATAACCTTAGGAGTTATTTTATATTTTTTAATAAGTTCTAAAATATTCGCGATTCTCTTTTGCTGAATAATAAAAATTAACGCTTTGGAGTAATTTTTTTTAGTTTGAACTATTGAGTAATCATAAGCTGCATCTTCAGGAAGATAAAAAGCCTTTTTCTTTAGCTGAAAAGGGAGCATTTTTCGCGCTTCTAAAAGATCAGAAGAAGGGAGCTCCATGTACTTAATAAGAAAAGATGAGCGGCTAAGTAAAATTATTATTTTTTCGTATTTTAATTTTTTAAACTTAAGAAAAACCGCCTCTATCTCCCAAAAGGCCGGGCCTTCAAAAAATTCAAAAACTTCAAGGGCCTCAATCTTTTTTTCCTTTTTAGATATAACAGCCCCGCAAACTTTAATCAGCCTCTCCCCAATCTCCAATACTAAAACCCTCTCACTCTTCATGTATTGACTCTCTCCTCGCTTTGCTCAGCAATGCAAAATGAACAATTAACAATGAGCAATGCAAAATGTAAAGATTATTCGTATCCTCTTTCATTTTAAACTGCTAAATGCTAATTGATAACTGCT
>JBDRIY010000047.1:0-6183 GCA_043815445.1 Candidatus Omnitrophota bacterium | reverse complement strand
CAAGCACCTTTTTTAAATCAAGAATATCTTCTTTTGCGCGTACAGCTGAGTAAGCTATACTATCTGGTTTTTTTTAAGCAAAACCGGAGTAATAAGAACGCCTATCCTTATACGATGGCTTTGCAAGCCGCCAAGAAGCTTGAGCCGCCTACGATATTTCGTGTTTAGCAATCGAACGAGCCTTATCCTATTCAGCAATTCCCGCGGTTGGCCATGCGAGGAATTAAGCCGTCCAACATCCATACCGGCAAGCAGCATTTTTCTAATTATTGTCTCATTTGATGATGCCGGGCCAAGAGTGCAGATTATTTTAGTTTTAACCATTTCAATGGCTTGCTCTATTTCTTATTCTTTTGATATATTCAGCATTTGGGAAAAAATATCCGCGAATAAGCCTTCTTTATACGCTTCTAAGAATGCGTCAACCACTTTAGGGTCAAATTGCGTTCCGCGATTATTTTTAAGTTCAAGCAAAGCTTTATGCTGGACTAAAGATTTTCTGTACGTCCGGCCTGAAATCATAGCATCAAAGGAATCAGCTACTCTTATTATTCTAGCTAAAATGTTTATCTCTTCTCTCTTTTTTCCACAAGGATATCCGGTCCCATCATAATTCTCATGATGGCAAAGAACAGCCTCAAGTATTATTTTTCCAAACCATTTTTCCATAGGCTTGAGTAGTTTTGCGAATTCAGCGGCATAATACAGAATAGTCCTTCCATGGGGAATCTTATCAAGCTCATCCTGGAGTTTTTCGCTCATAATCATTGAGAACCTTTCAACCCTATGCGAATGGCCCATAGTGTAGTGATCCTTAAGCTCTAATCGCGCGTTTGTCTCGCATATTGATTGAGTAAAAAGCCTTATTTCTTTTTCTAGTAAGTTAAAATTATAGATTATTTCCGCGGATTTATTTGCTATCAAAGAAAATAATTCTAATTCTTCGATAGAAAACGCCTCTTTTGATAATTTTTCACCTAATAAAAATATAGCAAATAATTTACCATTTATAAAACCAGGAATACAAGCTTGTGATTTTAGCTCATCTAACCTATCCCTTAGAGAAAGTAAGAATACTCTCCTTTTCTCAGTCAAAACGACCTTAAGGCTTTTATCTACTTCTTTTGTCGAAACAGCCTCTTTATTATCTAAAAGATTAGCTGCAATATAGTCATTCAGGCTAAAACTCACGCCTTTCAAAATTTCAGGTATATCATCTCTTGCCGCAATGTTTTTAATACAGGTATATTTTGTTTCAGAATCATTCAAGATAAGCACATTCAAGTGAGTTAACTCAAAAAAAGAAACAACTCTATCTTCCATAAAAATAAAAAGTTCATTGATAGTTTTTATTTTTGATAGCGCGTCCAAACCTTTATGAAATGCTTGTCTATTTCTCATAGCCTAATATGAAGATATTTAATAGGATATTTTTATATTTCCTTATATTCGGCATCTATAATGTTTTTTTCTTTATGCTGAACAGTTTTCTTTTTTGGGGGCAGTACAAGAAAAAGGATAGTTTTAAGAAGGAATTTAAACAAAAAATAAAAAAGTACTACTCTTAATAAAATTAACAATAATTTCATTTTCAATGAGACTTAGTTTTTTCAGAGAAAAAACTCTAGTCGAAACTTGTTCTGAGCAAAAGCGCAGAATTGAACCCTGAGTACCCGAAGGGCCTCATACGGGTTCCTTAACCTATTGTAATTAAAATTCAAAATATTAAACCATTCTATCTAATACTACCAGTTATCGCAAGAGAAAAATATTTTAATCCAACTTTCGCTGGGATGGTTCAGATATTAGGCTTGAAATAGCGGCCGGATAGAGATTCTTCGGGGGTAAAATCTTGAATATAACCGTTTAGGCCTAATTCCTCGGCAAAAGCCTTAATTTGGCTGTATTCTAAGCGGTTTACGGAACGATTTATCTCAGGAAAAAGATTAGCTTTAAAATAAGGCTGATATTGAGACATCAGGCTTAATTGGGCTTGAGGTGTATTTTCTTTTATCCAGGATAAAATTTGTCTTGATTCCTCAAGATGGTTAGGCAGAACTAAGCAGCGAATTATTAAGGCTTCTTTTATCTGCTTGTACATTTCCTTGACGCTTTCCTGGCAAACTTCGGGATAATCAGGGGCTTGAGAATATTTTTGGGCTGTTTGGGGATTCATATACTTCATATCTGTTAAATATATATCTACAATTCCTCTAAGCTGCTCTATAACCTCTTTTTTCTCGTAGCCTGAGGTATTATAGACAATAGGTATGGTTAAACCGTTGTCTTGAGCTATTGAAAGAGCGTTTAAGATTTGAGGCAAAAAATGCGTAGGAGTCACAAGATTAATATTAGCGGCTTCGCGGCTTTGTAAATTGAGCATAATTTGAGCAAGTTCGCCTTCACCCAATACATTACCTTTGCTTGTATGTGAAAATTTATAGTTTTGACAATAGGCGCATCTTAAACTGCAGCCGGAGAAAAATATAGCTCCGCTCCCTTTTCCTTTGCTTACCACAGGCTCTTCTCCCTGATGAAGAAAGGAAGTATAAGCTATTAAATTTTTTGGAGCCTGACAAAAGCCTTTTTGGCCCGCTATTCGATTTACGCGGCAATTTCTGGGGCAGATGTCACAAGACTTAAAGCGGTCAATGTTAAGGGCCATTCGTAAATAATATGATTAATTTTAGGTAACTATATGTATTTGGCGGCGATAGAGTTTTCTCATATCGCTAAAAACATCTTTATAAAGGCTAGTCCGATAGTCAGGAAAGGTGGTATTAAAATAACTGAATCCTCTATCAGCATAATAAAGAGTAACTTCAGCATATATACCTTTGTTTAAATAAATACGGTGAGAGAAATCTTTAGTCGTGGTTAAAACTAATTTTGCCTCATTAATATAGCCGGGGTCAATATTAACTTTACGTTTTTCGGCATGGGAGAATTTTTTCTCAATTTTTATACAAAATAGTTTGATATTAACAAAATCAGAAGGTTTTTTTAGTTTTTCAAAAGAAATAAACTTCCTGAACA
Source organism: Candidatus Omnitrophota bacterium (assembly GCA_043815445.1). Lineage (GTDB taxonomy): Bacteria > Omnitrophota > Gorgyraeia > Duberdicusellales > 4484-171 > JBDRIY01. The sequence goes on along the minus strand of JBDRIY010000047.1, from coordinate 3,147 downwards.
AAGGCTTGCCCATCTCAGGACAGTAATAGTCTGTGAAGTCAAAATTGATTGTTGAACTTTCAAAATCTATTTTGCCGAATTTCTTTGCTAAGATAACCTTAACTTTTCTATATATTTCATCCTGAGAATAAATAAAACCGCAAAGAAATTTTACCGGTAAAGGAAGGTGAGTATGGAGCATTTAGCTTGTTGGCTGAGTGTTAATACATGCACTAAGCATTTTCCTGTCAGAATCTTTGATATCGTTAAAAAATATAGCAACGCGGTAAGGGCATTCATCACTATCATTAGTATGCTCAAGCCTTACTACTACGCCGCCGCAATTTATCTTTTTTATTACTTTCTTTTTATTCTTTTGAATGGGGATAAGTATTACCGCGTTTAATTTTGTCATATGCTCCAAGGGCTTATTGACAGAACAATATGCTCCGCTATCACTGATATTCTTTGTTTCAGTAAGAATATCAAATTCGGAATCAGATAATTTAATAGGAAGAATCTTATTCGCTCGCGGGGATACTCTTCTTTCCTTCATTAAACAGACTCTGGCTTCTTCTTTTTTAAGTAAGATTTAAAACAGGATTTATTACAAAAATAACCGTTATCCTTGTAATACCAGTCTACTTTCTTTAAAGATTTATTACAACCAAGGCAGTTTTTTCTTTTTTCTTCAGCTCTTTTACTCATAGTTATTAATGGTTAGCCTCATTTAAAAAATTTAAAAGGTTTGCTTGATCTATTTTATTCATTTCTAAAAATTTAAGGCCTGCTGAGTATCGGTCGGATATCCGTTCTTTACTGCACCAAGCTACTTTTGCTTTTACATTTATCACCCTGTCAATAAGGTTAATATCTACTTTTAAAAAATCCTTTGTAGAGATAAAATCATTACTGATGATTCTTGCTCCTCCAAAGCTTAAATCTTTACAAACAGTATGAAAATAGCTGCGCGCGGGAAGGGGCTTACACGCTATAGAAAATGGCACATTTACTCTGGGGTATTTTCTTTTTTCATCCATAAAATTAAAGCGCTTACATTTCAACTTAAATATACCATATTCTTTTTCATTTGTCAATAAAACTACTGCTGAAATCTTTAAGTATTTCCTTTATCTTCTCCGGTTTCAACCTCTCTACAACTTCAGCTTTGCCTATCTTATCAAGAAGAACCATCCTTATTTTTCCCGAAATAAATTTCTTATCATAAATTAACGATTCATAAACTTTAATGGGATCAAATTTTATCTTTGTAGGCAAAGAAAATAAATTAAGAATATGGATTAACTCTCTTAAGTCTTTCCGTCCGCATTTTTTAAGCAAAAAAGAAAGCTGAGCAGCATAAACCATACCTAAGGAAACAGCTCTACCATGAGAGATTTTGTTATATCGCGAAGAGCTTTCTAAGGCATGAGCAAAAGTATGGCCAAAATTAAGGATTGTGCGTATCCCCTTGCTTTCTTTTTCGTCCTCCTCTACTATATTCGCTTTTATCCCCGCGCACACAGAAATTATCTTTAAAATGCAAGAAGGCTCTAATTTGATAATATTTTCGCGGTTATTTTGAAGAAAATAGAAAAATTTTTCATCCTTTATGATAGCGTATTTTATAGCTTCAGCAAGGCCTTCTTTTATTTCCTTAAAAGGTAGAGTAGATAGAAAACAAGGATCAATAAATACTGCTTTGGGTTGGAAAAATGTACCTAAAACATTCTTTGCTTTAGGTAAGTCAATAGCGGTTTTGCCGCCAATGCTAGCATCTATTTGGCTTAAAAGAGTAGTAGGAATTTGAACACAAGGAATACCCCGTTTGTATATAGAAGCGCTAAACCCTCCTAAATCCCCTACAGTTCCTCCGCCCAAGCAAACAATAAACAGTTTTTTATTCCACCCGTCCGCTTCTATGATTTTATCAATTACTTCAAAAAGCCATTTTTTTGATTTAGCTTTTTCTCCGTCAGCTACTTGAATTATTTTATATTCTTGGCGCTTGAAAGTACTGTTAATTAATGTTTTATACAGAGAGTATACTTTAGAAGAAGTTATGATTATGCCGTAATTACCTAAATTAAGTTTTTTTATGTCCGAAGGAACTTTTTTTATTATATCGCGGCCGATATAAATATTATAAGGATTAGTTTTTAAATTAACGCTTATGGACTTCATTTATGCCGCTCCCGCGATTTTCAGTAAAAAATAAAGTATTAAATTTATGAAAGGCATAATAATCTTTCTGAAAAGGCCAGTCATAATTAAAAACATGATAATAAGAAAACCATAGCTTTCTAATCTAAGATAATTATAGGCTAAACGATTAGGCAGCAGCGAAGCAAGAATTTTTGAACCGTCTAAAGGTGGTATGGGAATAAGATTAAAAACCGCTAAAATTAAATTTATCATTATTCCCCAAAATAACGCTTCCTTAAGCACTAAAATATCTAATTTAAGTACCAAAGATAAAAATAGGGCTATTAAAATATTGGCTCCCGGGCCGGCAGCGCCCACAAGCCTTAAGTCTTTTTTAGGATTTTTAAAATGGGAAGGGTTTATAGGGACAGGCTTAGCATATCCAAAGGTAAAAGTGCCCCGGCTTACCACTATCAAAAGTATAGGCATGATAATTGTCCCAAAAAGGTCAATATGAGCAAGGGGATTTAATGTTAGGCGGCCTGAATTCTTAGGAGTTGGGTCGCCCAATTTCGCGGCCATCCAGCCATGAGCATACTCGTGAAAAGCCACAGATACAAGGAGAATTAAAATAAAAGTTACTATAGAAAAAATATTTGTCATTTTTATATTATTAGCACGCTATACCCAGAGGCGAATTCACATCTGCCCGTTAGGGCATAATTCTCCTGTGAGATATTTATCTTTTAATAGCAGAGCTGCCTTTTTTATTTCATCAGTTGAAAGTTTCCCTTCTTCCCTTAAGTAAAAATAAGGAATTTTTGGTTCATCGGATAAGCTAATCCCCTGAATCGCGTCAAGATATATACTCGCGGTTCTGGAAGAAGAAACTTCAGCTTTTTTAATAAAGCTATAGATTAAATTAGGGTTTTTTAGCCCTAAACCAGTTAATATTGAAATAAAGCTATAAGAAGTATTTTTACTACTATACTCAAAATAAGGCTCTATAAAAGGTATTATTTC
>JBDRIY010000046.1:0-8448 GCA_043815445.1 Candidatus Omnitrophota bacterium | reverse complement strand
CCCCTACGGTATTTTAAATTATCCGTTCATTATTTGCTTGGTTTCCGGCTGTTTGATATTTTAAAATATCAAAAATGATGTGTTATTCTTGTTAACGTCATTTAGATATCAATTTTGATGTTTAAAAATTAATTATTATTAATCTTGACATAGCCTGACAAATTTGGGGAACAGTTTATCGTGTATTGACAATGTGTATAATATGTTGTATACTTTATACAGGAGGTGGTGCACATGACTCGTTTGAATATTACGCTGCCAGATGAAATAGCAAGAAGGCTGGCAAATAAACACAATAAAAGTCATTTCATTGCCATAGCATTGGAAGAAAAGCTTGAGCGGGAAAGGAAGGGAAAATTAGAGAATCTTCTATTAGAAGGCTACAAGGAAACATCTAAAGAAGACGCGAAACTGCAAGCTAACTGGGAAAAGGCAGGCATAGAAGAATGGGATTAAAGAAAAGTCCGGAAAGGGGCGAAATTTATCTTGTATGTTTGGATCCAACGGTTGGCTCTGAGATTAATAAAACTCGTCCAGCTTTAATAATTTCCAATGACATAAATAATCAAGCCGCGCAAACTGTAACCGTCATTCCCATCACTTCTGCCACAGAAAAAATTTACCCTTTTGAGACACTTCTACTTTCTCAGGAATCAGGGCTTCCTAAAAACTCTAAAGTAAAATGCAACCAGATAAGAACTATAGACAAGAAACGGCTGGTAAAACCTTTAGGAAAAGCTCCGCTTAAAAAATTAAAAGAAATTGAAAATTCCCTGCTTATACATTTGGGGATCTATTTTCAGGAATCCCGTATATAAGCATAAGGACTGGATTGCCAGGATGGATAGAGTAAGGACGGATGACTGATAGTAATAACAAGATAAAAAATGAGTGAAGGGCAATTTGATATTTGCGGGGAGTTTAAGGATGCTTTAGAATTAATGGAGAATTCTAAGCATCATATTTTTATTACAGGTAAGGCTGGTTCAGGTAAGTCTACTCTTTTACGTTATTTTAAGGATATCACCCAAAAAAATAATATTACCTTAGCTCCTACCGGTATCGCGGCGGTAAATGTTGATGGCCAAACTATCCACTCTTTTTTTAGCTTTCCTTTAGGTATTATTCAGCCGGATCAGGTTAAACGGCTGTATCACGATAAAAAAAATATAATAAGAAATCTTGATGTTCTCTTGATTGATGAAGCTTCTATGCTTAGAGCGGATATGCTTGATGCCATTGATTATTCTTTGAGGCTTAATGGCGGAAAAAAAGATCTTCCCTTTGGAGGAGTTAGAATAATTATGTTTGGTGATATTTTTCAGCTGCCTCCGATAATTAAAGGAGATATACTTCAGATAATGAAAAATTATTATGACGCGCCTTATTTTTTTAATGCTAATGTAATCGACGAGATAAATTTAAAATATGTTCAGCTTAATCGGATATATAGGCAAAAAGACAAACAATTTATAGAGCTTCTTGGCCGGATACGGATAAATGAATGTTCGGCTGAGGATATCAGCCTTTTAAATAAGAGGGTGCGGGCTGTCAGCGCTGATGATAACTATATTACTTTGACCACAACAAATAATGACGCTGAAAATATAAATAAAAGTTTTTTAAAAACAATAAATTCAAAAGAGTATCGATATACCGCTGTTATAACAAAAAAGTTTGCTCCCAACTCATACCCTACAGAAATGGCCTTGTGTTTGAAGAAAGGCGCCAGGGTAATATTGCTTAATAATGATAAAGAAAAAAGGTGGGTTAACGGGACTATCGCGGAAATAAGAGAGCTTACTGACGAATCAATTAGAATTTTTGTTAATGGTGAAACCTACATATTAGAAAAGTTTGTTTGGGAAAAAATAAGATATACCTTTGACGAGGACGCTCAAGAAATTAAAGAAGAATCCGCGGGATCTTTTAAACAGTACCCAATAAAATTAGCCTGGGCAATAACAATACATAAAAGTCAGGGGCAAACTTTTGAAAAGGTGGTTATAGATATTGGCAGAGGAGCATTTAGCCCGGGACAGCTGTATGTTGCTTTAAGCCGCTGCCGGAGTTTAAGCGGAGTAGTATTAAAAAGGCCGCTTAAAATGAGTGACGTAATTGTTGACAATAGCCTTCATAGTTTTCAAGCTATAATAGCAAAAACAGAAAAACAACAGGCGCTTGAAAGCGCGTAAAAAAAGGTTAGAAACAATGCCCAATCAAAAAAGAAGAAAAGATGTACGCAATATCGCTATAGTCGCGCATGTTGATCATGGAAAAACAACCTTGGTAGATACTCTGCTCAAATATACAGGAGCTTATAAGTTTGAGGAAGGTGAAACAACTATTATGGATTCAACCCCTTTAGAAAAAGAAAGAGGAATTACGATTTTTTCAAAAAATGCTTCTTTTAACTATAAAGGCGTGCAGTGTAATATCGTAGATACGCCCGGGCATGCTGATTTTGGCAGTGAAGTGGAGCGTATCCTTGAAATGGTCGATGGTGTGCTCTTGCTTGTTGACGCTGTAGACGGGCCTATGCCCCAAACTAAATTTGTATTGAAAAAATCGCTTGAATTACATTTAAAACCAATTCTTGTTATTAATAAGATTGACCGCCCTAATGCCCGTCCCGATGAAGTTGCTAATATGACTTTTGACCTTTTTTGCGAACTTAACGCTTCTGATGAACAGCTTGATTTTCCCATAGTTTATGCTTCCGGCAGAGATGGTTATGCTACCCTTGACCTTGATGAGCCCAACGACAATATAAAACCTTTGCTGGATACAATCTTACGCAGAGTATTACCTCCGGTTGCTAATCCGGATTTACCTTTTCAAATGTTAGTAACGATGATTGACCATAATTCTTATTTTGGCCGCATCGCGATTGGGCGCGTGCTCCATGGCATTATACACGTTAATGATCCAGTTACTCTTTTAAGGCGCGACAACACAGCTGCTGCATATAAAGTAACCAAGATTATGAAGTATAAGGGCTTAGTCCCGGTAGACGTTAATGAGGCTATGGCCGGAGATATTATTATGATAACCGGTATTGAAGGCGTGTCGATTGGTGAAACTCTTGCTGATGTTAACAATCCTAAACCTTTATCTGCCGTTAAGATTGATGAGCCGACAATATCGATGAATTTTTCTCATAATACAAGCCCCCTTGCCGGTAAAGATGGCGGAGTATTCTTGACCTCGCGTCATATTCGCGAATATCTTGAGCATGAGGCAATGGTGAATGTGGGTATTAAGGTTGAGGAAATAGATAAAGGTGAGAGATTTAAAGTTTCAGGAAGAGGGGAGCTTCATCTTGAGATTCTTATAGAGACCATGCGCCGAAAAGGGTATGAGCTGGAAGTTTCAAGGCCGCAGGTTATTTTAAAGAAGATGGGCGATCAGATTTTAGAGCCGGTAGAGGTTGTAATAATAGAAGCTGATAATGAATATCAAGGCGCGATTATTCAGGCTTTGGGAGAACGAAAAGCTCAGGTAAAGGATTTAAAAGTTACAGCCTCTAACAGTGTCCGGATGGAATTTAATATTACTTCCAGAGCCTTGATAGGATTTAGAAGTGAATTATTATTGATGACGCGGGGAAGCGCTATTATGTGCCAGAACTTTCTTGAATTTCAGCTCTACAAAGGTGATATGCCTTTAAGGCGCAAAGGTGTTTTAGTTTCTAATAGTAATGGACAAGCAGTTTCATTTGCTCTCTCTAATTTACAAGAACGGGGAGAGATTTTTGTTAAACCGGGAGACGTAGTGTATGAGGGCATGGTTATAGGCGTGAGCAGCAGAGGCGGTGATATAGTTGTAAATCCTCAAAAGGGAAAAAAGCTAAGCAACGTACGTTCTGTGATTAGTGATACAGCAATTCACTTGATACCCCCGCGTAAAATTACTCTTGAATTCGCGCTTGTATTTATTGATGATGATGAGTTAGTAGAGATTACTCCTGTTGATATACGAATCAGGAAGGCAGTGCTCAAAGAAATAGACAGAACGCGCGTAAGCCGTCAATCCAGATTTGATACAAAGTAAAAAATAACAGCTATGAAGAATTTTTTACCGATATCGCAAGAAGATTTAAAAAAACGGGGATGGAACGAGCTTGATATTATACTGGTTACCGGCGACGCTTATGTTGATCATCCTTCATATGGCGCCGCGCTTATAGGGAGGGTCCTGGAAAATGCCTCTTTTAAGGTTGGCATTATAGCGCAGCCGGATTGGCGGACGCTTAGCGATTTTAAGAAGCTGGGCCGGCCAAAGCTATTTTTTGGTGTTACAGCCGGCAATATCGACTCTATGCTGGCTAAATACACCGCGAATAAAAAAATTCGCAATGATGATGATTATTCACCGGGAAGACAGGCATTTCTTAGGCCTGAAAGGGCAAGTATTATTTATGCGAATAAGCTGCAGCAGGCGTTTAAGGGTGTTCTGATTGTTCTTGGAGGTATAGAGGCGAGTATGAGAAGGCTTGCTCACTATGATTACTGGTCGAATAAAGTCAGGCGTTCACTTCTTATGGACTCAAAAGCTGACATACTTGTTTATGGAATGGGCGAGAAACAGATTTTAGAAATAGCCCGGCGTTTAAAAGGTTTAGCTGGTGTAACCGGCTTAGATAATATTAGCGGCACAGTTGTTGCCAGAAAATCATTAGACGGCATCAAGAATTATATTTTAGTTTCTTCTTTTGAAGAAATAGTCCAGGACAAAGACGCCTTTAATACTGTTTTTAAAGCGATTTATTCTGAATCTGATCCGGTTTCCGGCAAGGCGATTGTTCAAAAGTGCGGTGATAGATTTCTCGTGCAGTACCCTCCGGCGCTTCCTCTTAGCAGAGAAGAAATGGATAAGATATATACCTTACCTTATATGCGGAATTGGCATCCCAAATATAATAAAGACGGCGGTGTTCCAGGATTTGAAACAGTAAGAAACTCAATTACTTCTCACCGAGGATGTTCGGGCGGATGTAGTTTTTGCTCCTTATACTTACATCAAGGCAGATTAATACAGAGTCGAAGTATCAAGTCAATAGTAAAAGAAATAACTGAAATTGCTGAAGACAAAAAATTTAGAGGGACGATTACTGATATCGGCGGCCCAACAGCAAATATGTATATGGCAGCGTGTTCTTTATGGGAAGAAACCGGAGCCTGTCGTGACAAGCGGTGCCTTATGCCTGAAAAATGCGAAAATTTTAGAGTAGGCTATAAACATTCAATCCGCCTCTGGAAGGAGTTGAAAAATATACCCGGAATAAAACATATATTTGCGGGAAGCGGCTTACGCTACGATTTACTAATTGACCGCTATTCAGATGAATATTTACATGAATTATGCGCTTCTCACATAAGCGGACAACTAAAAGTTGCTCCGGAGCATTGCGCTGAGCCAGTTTTAGAACTTATGAACAAACCTGCATTTGCTAAATATAAAAAATTTATCGACAGATTTAAAACAGTTAATAAGCGATTAGGCAAACAACAGTATCTTGTAAATTATTTTATATCCGGCCATCCGGGAACGCGCTTAGAAGATGCCTTTGAGCTTGCGGTATATTTGGCGAAAAATCATATTAATTCTAAACAAGTCCAGGATTACATACCCTTGCCTATGACCATTTCAGCTGCTATGTATTACACTGAAAAAAATCCGCTTACTAATAAAAATTTGTATGTAGCTAAAGCTCAGAGTGAGAGGGCAATGCAAAGAGCACTGCTGCAATACGGCAATCCGCGGAACAGAAAACATCTACTCCAAGCCCTTAAAATACTTGGTAAAGAGAACTTGAAAAAGCTATTCTGGGGATGAAAAAATGGAATGAAGCCACCATCGTGTATGTTAGCAAGGCAAACGGTATTCTTGTTCCGTGCGTCATTCCCGCCCCTCGGGTTTACTCGGGATAAACTCAAGCGGGAATCCAGGATTCTTAGTAAAAGACAGGAGGCAAAGTTATGGATTTTTTTGAGATGATAAAGAAAAGATGCAGTATAAGGGAATACAGTAAAGAACTTATAAAAAAAGAAGATTTAGAGAAAATTATAGATTGCGCCCGATTTGCTCCTACTGCTCGGGGAGAAGAGCCTTGGGAATTTGTAGTAGTCACTGATAAAAAAGAATTAAGCAAAATTGCCGATATGACCGATTATGGAAGATTTTTAAAAGAGGCAAGCGCGGGAATCATAGTCTTATGTAAAGATACAAAATATTATTTAGAAGACGGCTGCGCCGCTACAGAAAATATCCTTTTGTCCGCGGCAAGCTTAGATATAGGCTCTTGCTGGATTGCCGGAGATAAAAAACCTTATGCCGATAAAATCCGAGAATATATAGGAGCGCCGGCCGGCTATAAACTCATAAGCATCATTTCTTTAGGCTACCCTAAAGCTGGATTTACGCCTCATAAAAAAAGGGAAATTTCTGAAGTGCTGCATTTTGAAAAATTTTAATAAATAGCCGCATACCGTGAAGATTGGGGGGATATTATGAAAAACACATTAGCGGTTTTTGAAAATTTTAAAATTCGTAGAATTTACGATGAAAAAAAGAAATACAAGAACAACAGGGTCAGTGCGCCAAGCAAAGCCGATAAGAATAGGCCGATAAACGGCACGGCTAAAGACTAACCATCAGGCCGTAACTGAGCTATGCATATAGTAAGGTAACAAGCTGTATGAAGCCATAGCAAAGGAGATTGTCAACCGTAACGAAAGTGAAGGAAGTAAGTCCCGAAATTTGCATTGTAGTGGGCTAATGATTTGACCCTCATGAAGCCAGCAGTATTACGTGCGTAAAGGTGAGTGCGTGATACCTTACCGGGATTCTAAGCCACAGTGGGCAATCAGGATGTTGATATCGGAACTTGGGAGAACCAACGTGTTTCCGTGAAGCTGTTAACAAGCTTAAAAGAAGTAAGGAGACAGTAAGGCATGTTGGTAGTCGGACTAACCCATAGTACTCAGGGTTTGGGAAAACCAAAAACAAGGGGAAGGGGTTAGCGGTAAAGTTGTACGAACCTGAGGAGACATTGAATGGACTCAAAGTTCAGTGAGACAATGGAAACGAAATTAGGTTCACTAAGTCAGTATGCCGCAAAAGAACCGGAGCGGAAATTCGTCAACATAATGTATCACGTTAACGCCGATTCTTTAAAGGCAAACTTCTACAAGTTTGGCAGGAAACGGGCAGTGGGAGTGGATAGCGTAAGTTGGCAGGAGTATGAGGGGAATTTGGAAGCCAATATTGACAGCTTCTTGGAACGGATGAAGAGAATGGAGTATCGGCCGCAACCGGTAAAGAGGGTATATATACCTAAGGACAGGAGTGGAAAAAGACCATTAGGTATACCAACCGTAGAAGACAAGGTTGCCCAAAAGACAATGAGCCGGATTATGGAAGTGATATACGAACAGGACTTCTATGATTTCTCATATGGATTCCGTCCGAAAAGGAGTTGTCATCAAGCGCTTAAGCGAGTCGGGGAAATTATCAATTTCAAGCCAATCAACCACGTTATTGAAGCGGACATTAAGGGGTTCTTTGATAACGTAGGGCACAAAAAGCTAATGGAATTGATAAGAAGAAGAATTGCCGACAAGAAATTCCTGCGCTATATTGTGCGCTTCCTGAAAGCCGGCTATATAGAATTCGGTATATTGAAAGAAGCAAAACAAGGAACGCCGCAGGGAGGAAACTTAAGCCCAATACTGGCTAACATATTTCTGCACTATGTGCTGGATGAATGGTTTGAGAAGGAAGTAAGACCAACGCTGGCGGGACAGTGTTACTTAGTGCGGTATTGTGATGACTTTGTTATCTTGGTTCAATATCAGCAGGAGGCAAAGGCAATAATGAGCCAATTGCAGGAGAGGTTCATGGCCTATGGCCTTGAACTTAACGCAGAGAAATCAGGAATAATAAGCTTTGGCCGCTATGAGCGGGAAAATGCTCTTAAGCAACTAAGGCGGGCAAATACTTTTGATTTTTTTAGGTTTCACACATTACTGCGCTTTAACACGTAACGGCAAATTCAAAGTCAGTCGAAGGACAAGTGCTAAGAGTTTTCGCAAGAGCCTCAGAGAAATATACATCTGGTTTAAGACTCTTAAGAACACGCTTAGCCTCAAAGAATTATGGACACAGCTTATAGGCAAACTAAGGGGGTATTACCAATACTACGGGGTAAGTGAGAACTTCAGGAAATTGCAGGAATTCTATTATCGTGTAAAAGGTATAGCTCTCAAATTGCTCAATAGGCGGTGTCATAAGAAGTCATTCAACTTGATATTAAACGTGCAAAGAGCCTATTGGGTATGGATACTAATCAATACGTATCTTTTATTCGCGCGGGAATCGAGAAGCCTTTTAACCCTTTTAAAAACGTCTATGCCGGCTTTCTTCTTGGTGGTAAGAATTTTATTA
>JBDRIY010000045.1:0-19791 GCA_043815445.1 Candidatus Omnitrophota bacterium | reverse complement strand
TACTGCATATTTGCTGTGGGGTTTGTGCCTTAAGGTCAATTGATAGGCTTCGGGAAGAGGGCTATAGTGCTGAAGGGTTGTTTTTTAATCCTAATATTCAGCCTTATTCTGAGTATTTGAAACGAAAACAAGCGGTAATAGCGGCTGGGCAGGCTAAAGATATAAAAATAACAGAAGGTGAATATAATAATTCCGATTGGCTTAAAATATGTGAGCCTTATGCTAAAGAAAAAGAAGGCCAAAAGCGCTGTTTTTTATGTTATGAAATCCGCCTAAAAGAAACTTTTTCTTTTTGCCTTAAAAATAACTTTGATTATTTCACGACTACCTTAACCATCAGTCCTCATAAAAATAGCCAAGTTATTATTGATTTAGGCAAGAGTATAGGAAGCGAAAAGTTTTTAAGTTTAGATTTTAAGAAGAAGGAAGGATTTAAGAAAACAATAGAAAAAGCAAAAAGACTCAACCTTTATCGGCAGAATTATTGCGGGTGTGGGTATGGTAAAAATAATAAATAGAAAAAATACGTTGAACGGTATACGGTTGTGTGGCTCGAATCGTTCTTCGTCTTACGTCCATCGTATTCTTACGTTCAACGATAACTGTTTAACGTTTCCAGCTACGCAACCCTTCAACTTATAACGTTAAAGATATGAAAGAAAGATTTTATTCTTTTAACAGTTATTTAAGAAGAGAGTTTGGGGTCCGAACGCATAAGATTAGCCTTAATGCCGGATTTAACTGCCCTAATCTTGACGGAGCTTTAAGTAGTGAGGGATGTGTATTTTGTGATAATAAAGCTTTTAGCTATTTTGCCAATTCTGACCCTTTATCCTTAGAAGAGCAAATTTATAAATCAATGGATTATGCCCGCAAGCGCTTTAAGGCGGAAAAGTTTATTGCTTATTTCCAAAGTTTTTCCAATACTTATGGCGACATAGCTTTTTTAAAGGAGCAATATAGCGTAATTAGAAAGTTTAAGGATATTGTTGGTATTTCAATATCTACCCGGCCGGACTGTATTAACGATGAAAAGCTGGATGTGATTGAGGAGTTTAGCAAGGATTATAAAGTTTTTATTGAATACGGCCTTCAAACTTGCCATAATAAAACTTTAAAACTTATTAACCGAAACCATACTTTTGAAGATTTTGAAAAAGCAGTTGAGCTGACTGCGAAAAGAACTAATATAAAGATAGGCGCTCATGTTATCTTGGGCTTGCCCCGACGCTTCGACCGGGGCATGGCCTATGAAACAAAAGAGGATGTGCTGTCAACCGCCAAAACTTTATCAAAGATGCCTATCTGGGGCATAAAATTCCACTGCTTACACATCGTTAAAAACACAGCTTTGGAAAATATGTATAATAAAGGCAAGGTAAGCCTTTTATCCGAAGACGAATACATTGATATGTTAATAAGTTTCCTTGAAGTTACCCCCGAGGAAAGAGTAATCCTGCGTCTGGTTTCTGACGCCGACAGAAATCTATTAATCGCTCCTTTATGGGTAAATGAAAAACAGCGGGTTTTAAAGAAAATAGAGAAAGAATTTGAAAAAAGAAATGCCTATCAAGGTAAATCAGAAAATAAAATATGTAGGGACAGGCCGTGGCCTGTCCGTTGCTAAATATAATTTTATTATATGAAAATTATTGTATCTCGGGTAAATAAAGCAAATATTAGTGTTGAAAACAAAGTAATATCTTCAATGGAAAAAGGTTTAGCTGTTTTCGCGGGGTTGGAAAAAAAAGACAGCTTACCGACATTAGAGCAAATGGCTGAAAAAATAGTTCATTTACGGATATTTGAAGATGAACAGGGTAAAATGCGTTATTCAGTAAAGGACAAGAATTATTCAATTCTCTGTATTTCTAATTTTACCCTTTGCGCCAACACCAAAAAAGGAAGAAGGCCTTCGTTTGAAGAGGCTATGGAGCCGGATAAGGCAAAAGAACTTTTTAAAGAGTTTGTCACTATTTTAAAATCTAAGGGAATAGATGTCCAAACCGGCGCTTTTGGTAAACATATGGATATTCAAGTTGATATGGACGGGCCGGTGAATGTAGTTTTATAATGTAGCACGTAGCACGTAAAAGGGAGAGGATAGTAAATGCAGAGTTATAAGGATTTAGAGATTTATAAATTGGCTCATCAGGTAGGTTTAGATATACATGGAATGAGTTTAGAACTATCGAAGTTTTAGCTATACGAAGAAGGTTCCCAAATAAGAAGATCTTCGAAATCTATATCTTCTAATATAGTTGAAGGTTTTGGTAGAAAGCGTTACAGGCAAGATTATATAAAGTTTTTAATCTATGCTCATTCTTCTTGTGATGAGACAAGAGAACATCTGGAATACTTATTTGAAACGAAATCATTAAAAAAAGAAGATATTTTTAAAGAATTAATGGAGATGTTAGATAAATTAAGTAGAAAGATTAATAAATTTATTCAAGCAGTTGAATCTCAAAAATAACGTGTTACGTGATACGTGCTACGCAAATATGTACCCAATACTATTCAAAATCGGCCCAATAACAATTTATACCTACGGAGTATGTGTATTTTTAGGGGTGGTTGCTGGGTATTTGGTAGGTGGGCGGTTAGCAAGGAAAGAAGGGTTAGACGGGGATGTTTTTTCTAATATTTTATTTTGGGCTTTGATTTGGGGGTTTTTGGGCGCGAGGGTATTTTATGTTTTAGTGGAATGGAGGAGTTTGCTGGATAATCCCATTGAAGTTATTTTTAGCCGGAGCGGTTTTGTTTTTTACGGCGGGGTTATATTCGGCTTAGGATATCTTTATTTAACAGCTAAAAAGCAAAAGATTAATTTTTTAAAATTAGCTGATATTTTAGTTGTAAGCCTGCCTTTAGCCCATGCTTTTGGCCGGATAGGTTGTTTTTTTTATGGTTGTTGCTATGGAAGTGTTTTAGGCATCCCTGTTCAGCTGGTGTCTTCAGGTTTTCTTCTCTTGCTTTTTTGCCTTCTTCTATTTTTAAAGAAAAAAGCTAAGTTCACCGGCCAAATCACAGCCTATTACCTAATTTTCTACGGAATATTCAGATTTATAATAGAATTTTCCCGCACCGACCCCCGGGGGCAAGTCCTGTTTTTATCTACCTCGCAGTTTATTTCTCTTATTTTAATGGTTGGAGGTATTTTTTTGTTTTGGAAATTCAAGAAAAGGTAACTTTATGGTATCTGGTAATTGGCTTACCCCTAAAAATACATTTTCGCTCATGGTGTAATTTACCCTGCGGGCACGTAAAAAAACGCCTAAAACGCTCAACCTGACTACGCCAAGGCTTCGTCAGGCAGGCTCGCCTCTGAATAATTAAATAGTAACGGGCGGGTCATACCCCAATGGGCACAGGCAGACCCGCCCCTGGTATGGAGCGCCGTGTCAAGCACTCTCTTTAATCTACAACATAAAAATAATAATCATCGGTCAGAAATGACAAATCATTAAATAAAATCTGTAAATACATAATCGATAACCCGTCAAATTGGCAATTTGATGTTGAAAATCCTAATAAAATTGATAATATGAAATCAAATGAAATTCAGGTATAACAAACCAATGCAGCGGACGCTAACGCGCCGCTGATTTTTGTGTTGAGGCTGTAGAATAAGTCCAAAAACCACGATTTCGCTAAAAGTGAGAAATTATAATTCTTTGAAAATCAATAGCTTGTGAAATGGCCTTTTTGCGGGAAGTGGCCGAGTATAAAGAAGCGGATGAAGAAGGATCGCTGGCTTGGGAATAAGGTGATTTTCTGGCAGGCGGTATATGAGCGGGTTTATGAAACGCTAAAGGAACAAGGAACTAAAATTAGGGAACCTCAAACAGTAAATATTCCCCAAGAACGAATGAAGGCAGCCCGGCAAATTAGGGATATAAGGGTAAAATTAGGGTATACCCAAAAGGATATAGCAAGGAAGTTGGGAGTGATTCAGCAGTATGTTTCTATGGTTGAAAGCGGCCGGGAGAATGTTTCTGTAGATGCCTTGACAAGAATAGCGGGCGCTTTAGGTAAGGGATTGGTTGTTAAATTGAATTAAGGATCTATAGTCTCCCGCTACTTATAAGTAGTGGGAGACACTTTCTTGAGTAGTTGCAAAAAAAGACAAAATAGGATATAGGGACATTCTATGTAAACTATAGGCAGTTAGATGTTTGTAAAACTAATACAGATATTTTTAAAGTAGCAGGGTAGATTCAAATTTTCTAATACAATAGCTGCTCTAAGCTCTTTACACAAACTGGTTACTACTTCTTATCTTTGAAAGTTGTTCGGCGGGTTCCTGAATACATTTCGTAGTGAAATAATCTGCAGTCAATATCTCCATTAAAGAAGGGGATTTTGTTTTTTGCTTTAAGCCCTACTTTTTTAGCAAGTTCAAGGTTTCCTGTAAAAATATATCCGTTATATCCGGCGCATTTAGCTTTAAAGAAATCTCCTATTGATGAATATGCAGTTTCTAGAGATTTTTTTTCTCCCATACGCATTCCATATTCAGGGTTTATGATTATTATTCCCGGTTGCTCCGGGATAGGGGTATCTGTAAAATCACAAACTTTGAAATCTATTAAATGGTCAACTCCGGCTGTTCGAGCGTTATTTTTCGCGGCATTGATTGCTTCTTTATTATGATCGGTAGCGATAATCGGCGCGGAAAGTTTTTTTCGGCTTTTTAGCAGAGTTTCTTTTCTTAATTTCTGCCATTGGCCAGAATCAAAAAACTTAGTATGCTTAAATCCGTAGTTGCTGTGAAGAAGCCCCGGCGCTTTATTTAGCGCGATAAGGGCGGCTTCAATGGCTAAAGTTCCGCTTCCGCACATAGGGCTAATAAAGGGAACATTTCCTGTATATCCGCTGGCGATTATAATTCCCGCGGCAAGAGTTTCTTGTAACGGCGCTTGCAGGGGTATTTTTCTATAGGTACGATCTGATAGTTTTTGTCCCGATGTATTAAGGTATACCCAACAATAGTTTTTATCCCAATAAACATTTACAACCACGTTTTTTTTATTCGGCCCGGCGTTTGGCCTTTTTCCGGTTTTCTCTTTTATCCTATCAACGATAGCGTCTTTTACCTTTTGGTTGACAAACATTGTATTTTTTACTGAGGGATGATTTGCCCGTGATACTACCGATAAAATTTCGTCGTTAGGGATAATTGTTTCCCAAGAAATATTTGTTATTAATTGATATAAATTTTCTAGGCTATCACAAGAAAATTCATCTATAAGGTATAAAATATGAAAAGCAGTGCGCAGGTGTAAATTTAAAAATAAACAGTCATTGTAAGCCGCATTGATCATAATTCCCGTTGAATGGCGGCTTTGGATATCAAAGCCTAGTTCAGAAACCTCTTTTTCTAACCACGGGGATATTTTCTGTGAACAGGTAATAAGAATTGGGTTTATTTTAGTTATATCCATAGTGGTGATCATTATAAGAGGAATTGGCTGTTTGTCAAATTTAGAGTTTTGGGCATAAACTTATTTAAAATTAAAAATAATTATGGTATTATGATTATAATCTATACAGTTGGCGAGGAGGGATAATTATGTGGTATTTAAAGGCACGTTTATATATTTTGTTGGCAGTTCTTTTTGGGATTGTTTATACGGCTGTCACTGTTATCGGCACGAGTATGGGGGTAACCAGCTTCAACTTTTACCTTATACTTTCTTTAGGCCTGATGTTTATTCAGTATATGGTTGGGCCTAAGATTGTAGAATGGTCAATGAAAGTTAAATATGTTGGTAAAAGCCAATACCCAAGACTGCACCAAATAATAGAGGAGTTAGCCGAAAAAGCGGGAATTCCTAAGCCTAAAGTTGGAGTAGCCCAGATTGCTATCCCTAATGCTTTTGCTTTTGGAAGGGGGGCTGCTGACGGAAGAGTATGTGTAACCACGGCGATAGTTCAACTTTTAGACGAAAGAGAACTCAGGGCAGTCTTAGGCCATGAAATCAGCCATCTTAAAAATAGGGATGTTTTATTTATTACAGTGCTTTCAGTTATTCCTATGATACTTTATCGTTTAGCTTGGCATTTTTTATGGTTTGGCGGCGGCCGGAGAAGAAACAATGGCGTGAGCACAACTTTAATCGGATTAGCAGCTTTTCTATTTTATTTTATCACTAATCTTTTAGTTCTTTATGGTTCACGTATTCGGGAATATTTTGCTGACATGGGATCGGTTGCTTTGGGCAACCAGCCGGAGTTTATGGCTTCAGCTTTATACAAATTAGTCTATGGTTCAGCTAGAATGAGTAAACAAGCTCTAAAAGATACTGAAGGTTTAAAGGCATTTTTTGTTAATGACCCTTCGCGGGCAAGAAAAGAAATAAACGAGCTTGCGCAAATTGATTTAGATAGAAGCGGAACCATTGATGCTTCGGAGCTGGCAGCTATGCACAATAAGGAGTTAAATTTAAGTTTTGGAGATAAAATGTTTGAAGCCTTCAGCACTCATCCTAATATGCTTAAGCGGATAAAGCAATTATCTAAATATAAAATGTAGCTGCCCAATCTATTGGGCTATAATTAATGAATGAAAACTTATCTAGATTGTATTCCTTGTTTTTTTAGGCAGGCTATTGAGGGGGCGAAAGCAGCTGGCGCTGGAGAAAAAACTCAGAAAAAAATAGTTGATGAATTGGCTAAGATTTTGCCTGAATTTTCTTTAGATTTTTGCCCGCCGCTAATGGGTAAGGCTATTTACGGCTTAGTTAAAAAAATAGCTAATAAGGCAGATCCCTACATTGAAATTAAAAGAGAAAGCAATAAACTTGTTTTAAATATTTACGATAAGTTAAAAAGAAAAGCAGCCCATTCTTCTGACCGGCTTTTAACTGCTGTTGAGTTAGCCATTGCCGGAAATATTATTGATTACGGCATAGATAAATCTTTAAATATCGCTCAGGAAATACAAAAAATACTTAATGAAGAAAATAAAGCTATAAAAAAAGAGAGTAAAGCTAAGTTTGATTATTCAAGGTTTAAGCAAGTATTAAGCAAAGCAAAAAATATCCTTTATATTGGCGATAATGCCGGAGAAATAGTTTTTGATAAAATTTTGTTAGAGGAGATAAAAAGGCTGGATCCGGATAAAAAAATTATTTACGCGGTAAAAGATAAGCCCATAATTAATGATGTTTTGCTTGAAGATGCCCGAGCTTGCGGTATTGACAAGATAACCGAAGTAATCTCCAGCGGTTGTGACGCTCCAGGAACAATACCTTTTCTATGTTCAAATAATTTTCTGAAAATATACAAGAAGACAGATATGGTTATCAGTAAAGGACAAGGTAACTTCGAAGCCCTATCATCACAGCCGCCAGCGCCCACATTTTTCCTATTTATGGCCAAATGCCCGGTTGTTGCCAAGCATATAGGCTGTAACCAAAGAGACATTATCTTATCGCATCTAATTCCCCTAAAACCCCCCTAAAGTTCACTAAATAAGCATTCAGACTGTGTTACAATTGCTTATATCGCGCAAACGCACGCAATATATTGTAGTTGCCCAATTTATTGGTTAGCCTATATCGTGCCTGATAAATCAGGCAACTACAATACGACACAGCCTGATTGCTTATTTAGTGAACTTTAGGGGTGGAAGTTTATGATTTTGTTAATAAAAAAGCCAAAAATTTTGATATTATGGTATAATAAAGGTTCAAAATGAGAAAAAAAAGGGGGGGGTATGTCCATGAGGATTTTTAGCTTGATTGTGAGTTTAGGGATACTTTTTGGCTCAATTGGCTATGCGGCAGATGGGGGAGACGCAGTGATTGAAAAAGGAAGTAAGGTTTTGTTTGAATATACTCTTACGGTAGATGGTGAGGTTGTGGATAGTTCAAAAGGCCGGGATCCGTTAGAATATGTGCATGGCAGCGGCCAGATTATTCCAGGGCTTTCTAAGGAGCTTGAAGGGATGAAAGCCGGAGATGAAAAAACTGTTATTGTGGCAGCTGAAGATGGATATGGGCTAGTAAATACTGAGGCATTTCAAGAGGTTCCTAAAACAAATTTACCTCAAGATATAGAGCTTAAAGCTGGGATGAATTTGCAGATGCAGGCTGCTCAAGGGCAGATTATACCGGTAAAGATCAAAGAAGTGAAAGAAGATTCAGTTATGTTGGACTTGAATCATCCTTTGGCCGGTAAAATATTGACCTTTGAAGTAAGAATTATTTCTATTGATAAAGAGGAGTGATCTATGGAGAAGTTTAGGGCGTTAGGATTATCGGAGCAGACATTAAAGGCTTTGGAGAAAAAGGGGTTCGAAGAACCTACCGAGATTCAGATTCAAACTATACCTTTGTTGTTAAAGGGAGATATAGATATTATAGGCCAGGCTCAGACCGGAACCGGAAAAACCGCGGCTTTTGGCCTGCCGCTTATTGAAAGAATAGAAAAAGGGAGTAAGGGGGTAAAAGCTTTAATTCTTGTCCCTACTCGAGAACTCGCTTTACAGGTTTCAGAAGAAATAAACTCTTTAAAAGGAGCTCATCATTTACAAATAATCGCGGTTTACGGCGGTCAGTCAATGGACCAGCAGCTGCGCCGGCTTCACAGGGGAGTGGATATTGTAGTGGGCACCCCGGGCAGAATAAAAGACCATTTACAGAGAAAAAGCCTTAATTTAAAATCTATATCTTACGCGGTGTTGGATGAGGCCGATGAAATGCTGGATATGGGTTTTATTGATGATGTTGAGGAAATTTTAAAATACACTAATCCGCAAAGGCGTACTCTTCTTTTTTCAGCAACTATGCCCGAAGCTATTTTAAGGTTAGCTAAAAAATATATGGGAGAGTATAAAATTATCAGGACTAAAGAAGCGCAGCTAACAGTAAGTTTGACCGACCAGATTTATTTTGAGGTTGCTCATGCTAATAAATTTGAAGCTTTATGCCGGATAATAGACAGCGAAACAAACTTTTATGGATTAATTTTCTGCCGAACAAAAGTAGATGTAGATAATGTTACAAAAAAACTTGGCGAGCGGGGTTATGACGCTGAAGGCTTGCACGGTGATTTTTCTCAGAATCAAAGAGAACGGACATTAAATAAATTTAAACAGAAAAGGGTTAATGTATTAGTAGCTACTGATGTTGCTGCCAGAGGAATTGATATTAGTGATTTAAGCCATGTAATAAATTATTCCCTGCCTCATGATCCTAAAGCTTACGTGCATCGCATTGGAAGGACCGGCCGCGCCGGAAAAGAAGGGGTGGCTATTACTTTTGTTACTCCAGATGAGTATCGCAAGCTTTCGGTAATTAAACGAATTACTAAAACTGACATACGTAAAGAAAAGCTTCCCACCGTAAAAGATGTTATTGATTCTAAAAAAGCGCGAATAAAAAAAGAAATTGAAGAAATCATTCAATCTTGTAAAGAAGATGAGTATATGGATTTTGCTCAAGAGATATTGGCTAAGGATGATCCTTGCAAAGTGCTGGCAGCATTTATTAAATATACTTTTGCCGGCGAGCTAAGCGCGCAAAGTTATAATGAAATCCGCGATGTTTCAATTAATCTGAAAGGAACTACACGTTTGTTTGTAGCCAGAGGAAAGGTTGATAGCATGACTCCCCGCAAATTAGTTGATATGATAAATCAAACCGCTCAGGTAGATTCCAGAAAAATAAGGGATGCGCGCATCTTTGATAATTTTTCTTTTATCACTGTTCCTTTTGAAGAAGCAGAAACTATACTGCTGGCGTTCAAAAGGGATAAAATGAACAAACGTCCTATCGTAGAAAGAGCTAAAGAAAAGAAAAGAGCCAAGCCTCAACGTTAAATATTTATCGTAATTTTATTTTAAATATTTAAAATTGAAACGCTGGCTCTTTTTTTGCTTTATCTAATAAAAAAAGAAAATAGAGGGATAGAAACAAAAGAAAAAAACGGCTTTTTCTTTTGTTTCTATTCGTTAACTGGGATTATCTTTAATTAATATCTTCCGCCGCCGCCAAAACCTTGATTCCGGCCGCCGCCACTGCTGCTTCCGCCGCCGCCAAAGTTATCTTTTCTTGGTTGCATTTTACGTGCCTTATTTACTGTTAACTTTCGTCCGTTGAGATCCTGTTCGTTTAAAGCATCTATTGCCGCCTGAGCTTGATCCTCAGTGTCAAATTCTGCAAACCCGAAGCCCTTTGACCTTCCGGAATATTTATCCATGATGATTTTTACTTCTTTTACGGTTAACCCTTTTTCTTCGATGAAACTCTTTAGAGATTCATCAGTAACTCCGTACTCTAAATTTCCAATGTACAATTTTTTCTGTTCTTCCATTATCCTATTCTCCTTTTTAGAAACTTTTCCAAAAATCTCGGTTAACAGTTTATCTATCCCTCTTTTTAGCCGCAGCTTCATATTGATTATGCCGTTATTAAAGCCGCCTGCTAATTTTCTCTTTTTCAAAGAACACTGTATTGATTAATAAAGGACAGATACATGACCTATCCACATATATACTTATACCATATTTTTGGTTTTTGGCAAGAATTATTTTTTGTCTGCTGCCAGCCTTTATAACCGTATAAAATTTCATCCTTTTTCTGAAATATCCTGCTATAATGAATATTCTAGATGAAAGTTATACTATGAATAAAATATGAACATGAAAAGGCGTATTTTTTTAATTTTATTTTTAGGCCTAGCAATTGTAAGTATCTCCCGCGCTTATTGTTTGGGGCCTAAAATTAGCCTTCCAGCTAAGTTCCAGGATTTACATATTGCCGAAAAATTAACTTATTCTAATTCGCCGTTTAACTATTTTATTAGCGATTCTCAGGATAACGCGAGCCATTATGTCAATGTTCTTAATAATGGCGATGATGCTTTGTTAGCCAGGCTGCACCTTATTCGTCAAGCCCAAAAATCTATTCTTATCAAGACTTTTATTTGGAAAACCGATGAAACTAGCCGGCTTATAGCTTACGAATTAATCAAGGCGGCGAAAAGAGGCGTTAAAGTTAAAATCATTATTGATTCTTTTACCCTGCCGAAAAAACTCCACTTAATCACGCTTTTAACTGTAGCTCATCCTAATATTGAAGTCAAGCTTTATAATCCGGTTTCCCGCAATGCCGCCTCCTCTAAAATAGATTTAGTTAAAAAAACTTTATTTAATTTTAGAAGCCTTAATCAAAGAATGCATAATAAAGCCTTTATAATTGATGATCGTATTGGTATTACCGGGGGGCGTAACTATGAAAATGACTATTATGACCGGGGAAATAAAAGGAATTTTAAAGATTGTGATGTGTTGGCCATTGGCCCGGTTGTCAAGGAGATGACTGATTCTTTTAGGGAATATTGGTCATATCCTTTGTCTGTTTGGAGCAAAGATATGCGGGATATTCAAAGCTTGATTGAATCAGACAGATATAAACAATATTTACCTCAGGAGGGTAGAGAATTTAAAAGTATGTTCGAAGAACTATGGGCTTGTGAAGCGGATAAGCAATGCATAAAACAAAGGCTTATTGACACAAGCTATAAGGTTAAAGGAGTTAAATTCGTTACAGATAGCCCGGGAAAAAGACTGAGGATGGGGAAATATAACGTTACCAGGACAACCCATGAGCTTTATAGATTTCTTGAGCAAGCTCAAGATTATATTATTATGCAGACTCCCTATTTAATTATAGGAAATAAATGCGCGAAATATTTTAAGCAATTAGCAGGAAAAAAGCCGAAGGTAGAATTTTTCGTATCTAGCAATAGTTTGGCTTCTGCCGATCATGTTCATGCTTACGCTTTTTCTTATAAAAATAAAAAAGAATATCTTAATAGCTTTCGTTGGCAGATATTTGAGCTAAAACTTTTACCCGAAGATGCTGATTTAATGATTACTCCGATTAAGAAAGAACAAAGGCATAAAGATTATATTACCTGTATTCATTCTAAAATTTACGTTGTAGACGGTAAAAAAACATGGATTGGTTCATTTAATCTTGATCCGCGTTCAGCTAACCTGAATACTGAATCAGGAGTAATTATTGATGATGAGAAGTTGGCTCAAGACACTGAAAAAAATATACGCCGAGATATGGCCGGACAAAATAGTTGGGTTATCGGCAGGCGTAAACAAGTTCCGGTTATTGATCAATTTAGCGGGTTAATAGGCAGTGTTATGAAACTTATGCCTGTTGCTGATATTTGGCCTTTTGTTTATTCAGGAAGTTTTGAACTAAAACCGGAAAAACCGGCTGTGCCATTTTTCCATAAGGATTTTTATACTAATTATAAATATATAGGCCCCTTCCCCAAGGTTCAATCAACTGAAAAAGAAATTAAAACAAGGTTAATAAAGGCCTTTTTTGGCCCTATACAGCCTTTGATATAGTATTCAAAGCAATATAAGTTACAGATTATTTTTATTTTTGAATAATGCGAATAAAACTAGATATTGATTAGATTTTTTTTATTTGAATTATTTAACTTAAGGTATAAATTAGACAAAGGAGAAGGAGGTGAAAAAAATGACTAAATTACGGGAGCTTTATTATTGCGAAATATGCGGGAATGTTGTTGAAATTGTTTATGAGGGAGCGCCAGCCTTGGTGTGCTGCGGCCAGCCTATGATAAGGCTAGAGGCAAGAATTGAAGATCAAGGCCAAGAAAAGCATGTTCCGGTTGTTGAAGAAACAGATGAAGGTGTCATGGTAAAAGTAGGAAGTATTGCTCATCCCATGGAAGATAAACACCATATAAAATTTATTGAAATATTACTGAAAGATAAGATAATACGTAAAGAACTAAAACCAGGCCAGGTTCCGGAAGCGCGATTTTGCGCTTTAAGGCCGGATATAGTAGAGGTTCGGGAGTTTTGTAATATGCATGGATTGTGGAAAAGTAAATAAGGAGATGATAAAAAATGGTTAATCTAAAAGGAACAAAAACTGAAAAAAATCTTCTGGCATCTTTTGCCGGAGAATCTCAAGCTAGAAACCGCTATACTTATTTTGCCGGTGCCGCTAAAAAAGAGGGCTATGAACAAATATCAGCGATATTTTTAGAAACTGCTGATAATGAAAAAGAACATGCTAAGAGATTTTTTAAATTTTTAGAAGGCGGAGAAACAGAAATTACAGCTTCTTACCCTGCCGGAGTTATAGGGGGCACTGCTGATAATTTAGAAGCTGCTGCTGAAGGAGAAAACCTTGAATGGACTAATCTTTATAAAGAAGCTGAAAATAAGGCAAGAGAAGAAGGCTTTGAAGAAATAGCAGATCTGTTTAAAGAAATTTCTGAGGTCGAAGAAGAGCATGAAAAAAGATACAGAAAGCTATTAAAAAATGTTAAAGAAGGCAAAGTGTTTAAAAAAGATGTTATTGTTAAATGGAAATGCCGTAATTGCGGGTATGTTCACGAGGGCAAAATCGCTCCGGAAAAATGCCCGGCTTGCGCTCATCCTCAAACTTACTATGAATTATTGTCTGAAAATTATTAGCTGTAAAAAATAAGGCTAAGAAAAGTATGAAAAAGTATGATTTTGGAGTTACCTGGAGCGGTAACATTAAAGAAAGATTTATAATTTTGCTCCGCTCTGCTTGCCAAGATAAAAAGCTTACTTTTCTTTGGATATCTAAGGATAATGTAGCTAAAGTAGCTCAAGATTTAGAACAGAAAAAAACTAGTATTAAAGTCTTACTGGATACTGAGGCTACTTACAATAAAAAGGGGGATATATACGCTAAAATATGTTATGCCGTGAAAGATAGCGAAGGAGTTGTTATTAATGATCCTGACCGGACAAAATCAGCCATTGATAAATCAGCAACACATTATGAGCTAACGGGCGCCGGCATTACAGCTCCTTATACTATCGTTGTTCGCAACTGGGAGCCTAATTCTTTTTGCTTATCCGAAGAAGATAAGAAAAAAATAGGAGTACCTTTTGTAATAAAGCCAGCCTTAGGATACGGCCAGCTAGGAGTTATCCGTGATGCCCGAGGTACCATACGTGAAATAGCTAAGGCCCGTAATTATGATAAGGGCGATAATTTTCTACTTCAGGAAAAAATTAATCCTATTGAAATCGCCGGAAAACGGGCATGGTTCAGGGTGTTTAATATTTTTGATACTATTATACCCTGCTGGTGGGATGATCAGCGTAATATATATGAGCATATAGGGTACGAAGAGTTTAATAAACAGTCATTGTTTCCTTTAACCAAAATAGTTTCTACAATCGCCGGTATTACCAGAATGGCTTGGTTTTCAACTGAGATAGCAATTGACAATAAAAAAGATCAGCGGCGTTTTATTGTCATAGATTACGTTAACGACCAGTGCGATATGACTTCTCAGGTTGAAACTCCCAGCGGAGTTCCGGATTTAGTAGCAAGGTATACGGCTAAGTGTATTATAAGCGCGGCTGAGAGATTAATTAATTATGGAAAACTTAGCAAAAAATATTCCATTTTTCTTAAAGACGCTAATATTGAAATTAGAGGGCTAGGCAGTTCTCAAGATGTGCTAAAACCAGTACAAACCCAAAAGCGTTCTTCTTACAATAACTGGCGCAATAAGATATTAAAAATATTTCATATAACTGAGCTTTAATAAACTAATGGATAAGTTTATATTCGCTTTAAAGCATTATTTTATTGAAATACTGCCGGCATTGGGGATAGGTTTTCTCTTAAGCGGGTTAATTCATGAATTTATTCCTGATAACTGGGTAGAAAAAAAATTAGGTAAAAAAGGTATTCAGCCTATTTTTTACGCTACGATAACCGGCGCTATTCTACCGATTTGCTGTTGGGGTTCATTGCCCATAGCTCTAAGTTTTTACAAAAAAGGTTCAAGATTGGGGCCGGTCTTAGCCTTTTTAGCGGCAACGCCGGCAACTTCAATAAGCGCGCTTTTGGTTACCCGCAAGCTTTTAGGAATAAAATTTACTATTTTTATATTTTTCGCGGTAATTTTAATGGGCCTGCTTATAGGTATCATAGGCAACAGGCTGAGTTTTAAGCCCCGAAAGTCAAAAAAGGAAATTTGCCCTCATTGCCCGGACAGCCTTCCTCATATACACAAGAAGTCTTTTTTAGAGCATATAAAAGAGGTAATCAAATTTGCTTTTTGGGATATGCCCAAAGAAATTGGGGCTGAATTGATTTTAGGCATAGTTTTGGCAGCTGGCGTTTCTGTGTGGACGCCTTTAGGGTTGTGGATTAAAAATAATCTTGGAGGAGTTCTTGGATATATTTTTGCCCTTGTTTTTGGCTTGGCAATGTATATATGTTCAACAGCAACCGTACCCTTGGTAGATGCTTTTATAAAGCAAGGGTTAAGCGCGGGGGCGGGAATGGTTCTTTTACTGGCAGGGCCTATAACCAGTTATGGCACAATTTTAGTATTGAAAAAAGAATTTGGCATAAAAATATTAATTGTGTACTTATCATTTATATCAGCAAGCTCTTTAGCTCTAGGGTATATTTTTTCTCTGATATGAAAATGTCTAATTTCTAATTTCCGACAAAGGCGGACTAATGTTCAAATTTTTCCGCCACGGCGGACAGGCAAAATGGGGAATATCGTTTCGGTCATTAGGATTTTTGTCATTCGGATTTGTTTCGAATCTCGATATTCGGATTTCGGATTTTTTAATCATTGGATATTTTTCAGAGCAATTAGAAATTAAATCACAGTGGTTAGTTTTTTTATCCGGTTAATGATATTTTTAGTAGTATAATTTGGGGTTGATGCTCCGGCTGTTATTCCTACGCTTTGAACTTTTTTAAACCATATTTTGTCAATATCTTGGCTTGATTGAACCCAGTAACTTTTTTTATTAATTAATTTTGAAATTTGGTAAAGCCGTTTTGTATTAGCGCTGGTTTTTGATCCGATAATAATTATAAGATCATTTTCAAGAGGCATGGATTTTATTTCATTTTGTTTTGCTCTTGTAGGGCCGCATATCGTATTAAAAAATTTTAGATTTTTAATTTGTTTTTTTAACAGGTAAAATATTTTGCGGACTTCTTCAATATTTTGAGTTGATTGCACTACCAGACAAGCTTTTTTTATTTTTTTGATTTGTTCAAAAGGTATACTTTTCTCATTCTCAATCACTAATGGTTTTGAAATTAACTGCCCTACAATTCCTCGCACTTCAGCATGCTTTTTATCGCCTATAATGATGATTTTTCGGCCTTGTTTTTCCATATCTACCGCGATTCTATGTATTTCTTTAACCTTAGGGCAAGTAGTATCGATTATTTTATACTTTAGCTTTTCAGCTTTTTTAATAGTTTTTAGGGGAGTTCCGTGAGCCCGGATAAGCAGGGCTTTATTTTTTCCTTTGACCAGGCATCGGACTTTTGTAATGCCGGATTTTTTTATGTCCTTTATGACATCTTTATTATGGACAATATCACCGAGTATTTCAACTGTCCAGCCTGAATTTGCCGCTTCCCCGGCAATCTTTATAGCTCGTTTTACCCCAAAACAAAAACCAGCGGATTTAGCAATATTAATTTTCATGGTTTTATGCTATCATATAATTAATTATAAGGCAATTATGATTTATGAGTTAAATTTGGAGTAAGCAAAATGGCGGTTGAATTTGAAACAGATGTTTTAGAAGTTATATCAAGAACATCTCGGCTAAAAAGTTTTCGTTTTAGAATAAAGGAAACCGCGGTTTTTAAGCCGGGGCAGTTTTTTTCTGTCACAATAAAAGTAAAGGGAAGGGAAGAAACAAAATATTTCTCCTTTTCAAATTCTCCTACCGAACAAGGATATCTGGAATTTACTAAAAGAATAACTGAAAGCGAGTTTTCAAAAGCTTTGGATGAGCTAAAACCAGGCAGTTGGGCCAGGCTGAATATGGCTTATGGTAATTTTACCTTTGAGGGTGAATATCCAAAATTAGCTTTTCTTTCCGGAGGCATAGGCATAACTCCTTTAAGGAGTATTTGCAAATTTACAGCAGATAAAAAGCTTTCAACCGATATAGTTTTAATTTATAGTAATGACAAAGAAGAAGGCATTATTTTTAAGCGGGATTTAGATGAAATAAGCTCAGCTAATAAAAATATCCGCGTAGTTTATACTTTAACTTCTTCTGGCGTTGATAAACAGGTTTGGCCGGGCCGAACCGGTTACATAGACGATAAAATGATAAAACAAGAAATCCCTGATTACCAAGAAAGAGTGTTTTATGCCTGCGGCCCGCCTAAAATGGTAGAGAACTTAACAACTGTTTTGAAAAATGGATTAAGCATTTCCCAAGATAAGATAAAGGTAGAGAATTTCGCGGGGTATTGAAATGAAAGCTTATACTGAATATTTGTGGGTTAATACTGAAAATGAGCGGGAGTTTATTAATATCACTCCGCGGGTAGAGGGTATTTTACATAAAAGCGGAATTAAGGAAGGGCTGTGCCTTGTTAATACTATGCACATTACTGCTTCGGTTTTTATTAATGATGATGAATCAGGCCTGCATAGAGATTTTGATAAATGGCTGGAAAAAATAGCGCCCCATAAGCCTATATCACAATATAATCATAATTTGACCGGCGAGGACAATGCTGATGCTCATTTAAAAAGAACTATAATGGGCAGGGAAGTGGTCGCGGCGGTTACTAACGGTAATCTTGATTTTGGCCCCTGGGAACAAATTTTTTACGGTGAATTTGACGGCCAGCGCAAAAAAAGAATTTTAGTTAAGATAATTGGAGAATAATAATTACCTTTCTCTTTAAAAAAGGGGAGAGAGGGATTTAGAAAAGCAGGAGGTAAAGATATGGATTGGGGGATGAAAAATCGATTAAATCAATTGATGCCTAACGGTAAATGCTTTTTTATGCCTATAGATCACGGGTATTTTCAAGGGCCGACAACCGGCTTAGAGCAGCCGGGGGAAACAGTAACGCCTTTAATGCCTTATGTTGACGCTCTTTTTTGCACCAGAGGAGTATTAAGAGCGGCTATTGACCCGGTTAAAAGCAAACCCATTGTGTTGAGAGTTTCCGGGTGCAGCAGTATGGTTGGTAAGGATTTAGCTGACGAAGAGCTGACAACATCTGTTGACGATATAATTCGGCTTAACGTTCAAGCAGTAGGAGTGTCAGTTTTCATCGGCAGTGACTATGAAAAAGAAACTTTAAAAAATCTTTCAACTATGGTAAATGAATGTGAAAAATACGGTATTCCGGTTATGGCAGTTACAGCTGTGGGCAAGGAAATGGATAAACGCCAAGCTCGTTATTTAGCTCTTTGCTGTAGGATAGCTGCTGAGTTAGGAGCGAAAGTAGTTAAAACTTATTGGTGTGATAAAGATTTTGATAAGGTTGTGAAAGGGTGCCCTGTTCCGGTTATTATGGCTGGCGGGCCTAAGTGCAAAAACGAAGATGAGGTTTTTGAATTTGTATATGATGGAATGCAAAACGGAGCCGTAGGCATTAATTTAGGCCGCAATGTCTGGCAAAGCCCAAACCCAATTGCTATATCTAAAGCCTTACGCGCTATTGTGCACAACAATGTTTCAGTAGAAGAAGCTAAAGCGGTCTTCTTAGAAGAAAAAAATAATGTAGAGGGGCTTGTCTCCTTTCGCAAAAGATAAGATGTTGGCTGCTAGATATTATAATAATAATGATATTAGATTAGAAGATATTCCTAAGCCTAAAATCGGCCCGGGAGAAATTTTAGTCAAAATTATTGCCAGCGGAATTTGCGGCACTGATGTTATGGAGTGGTATAGAATTAAAAAAGCTCCGCGTATTTTAGGCCATGAAATCTCCGGAATAATAGTCGAATCTAATTCCCAAAAATATAGAATAGGAGAAAGAGTTTTTGTAAGCCATCATGTTTCTTGTAACAGTTGTTCATACTGTTTAGCCGGTAACCATACTGCCTGCGAAACTTTGCATAAAGGTAATTACGATCCCGGCGGTTACAGTGAATTTGTCCGGGTGCCTAAGCTAAACGTGGATAAAGGTGTTTATATCTTGCCTGAGAAAGTTTCTTTTGAACAAGGAACTATGATTGAGCCTTTGGCCTGTGTTTTAAGGGGCCAAAGAGTAATCGGCGTGAATAAGGGGCAAACAGTTTTAATTCTTGGCAGCGGAGTTTCAGGGTTAATGAACATTCAAGCTGCTAAGCTAAAAGGCGCTAAAGTAATTGCTACAGACATAGATGAAAACAGGCTTAAAAAAGCAAAAGAATTAGGCGCTGATGAAACTTTTCAAGCTGAAAAATTAAAGGATATCAAGGCTGATAAAATTATCATCTGCACCGGCAGTTATAAAGCAATTGAACAGGCTTTTGACTGCATTGATAGAAAAGGAACAATTTTATTATTTGCTATTCCTAATAAAAATATCATATTGCCTACGGAAGATATCTGGAGAAATGAAATAACCGTAACTTCTTCTTATGGCGCTGCCGCGGAGGACTTAAAAGAATCTTTAGAATTAATAGCAAGCTCAAAGATTAACATCACGGCTTTAATAACTCATAAACTTCCTCTGGATAAAATTCAAGAAGGATTTAAATTAGTTTGCCAAGCCAAAGAATCTCTAAAAGTGATATTAATGCCTTAGAAGCATTGTCACTCCCGTTTCTCAGGTTTATCCGAGATAAAATTAAAGCGGGAGTTCATAATGTATGGATTATCCGGTCAACAGGCCGTGTCATAATGTAGTTGCCTGATTTATCAGGCACAATATGGCTGCCCAATAAATTGGGCAACTACAATACATTGTGTATGATTGCGCAGCATAAACAATCGCGACACAG
>JBDRIY010000044.1:0-4205 GCA_043815445.1 Candidatus Omnitrophota bacterium | reverse complement strand
CAATACTTACAGGTTGCAACAATATAATAATGAGGGGGGGGGATATTGTTGTTTTTAAAACGGTACGATAGTTGCGCAAGCAAGCAAGCAAGCAAGCAAGCAAGCAAGCAAGCAAGCAAGCAAGCAAGCAAGAGCTATGCGCTTATTTAAAGTTAGCTCTAAGCGCGCGGCTTCGCGGGTTTGCTTATGTATATACAAAAAATATTATGGCTGGCGGCAGGCAATAGCGGAAGATAATTTTTTTGTTCCGGCGGCTATTCTCGCGACTTTTATTTTTCAGCCCTTGACACTTAAAAAATGTCAAGGGCATTTTTTTTGTAGTAACTTTTGGCAGAAAAGAAAAAGTTAATAAAATGGATAACATTAAAATTAGCGCGAGTCAGGATGATAAGTGCCTGAGTAAAGGCCAAATAGATACGCGGATGTTAGGATCAAAAGAGGTTAGGGAAAGCGGTATTGATATTGCCGGTTTTATTCCCTGGGGTAGTCATTTTTGCGTTTTTTACCAAAGCAAAGAGGATTTGTTGGACATTCTGGCGCCTTATTTTAAGGCCGGATTGGAAAACAATGAGTTTTGTGTCTGGATTACCTCGGAGTTATTTTCCATAGATGAAGCTGAAAACGCGATGAGAAAAATCATGCCGGATTTCCAGGATTATTTAGTAAAGGGACAGATGGAGATATTGCCGCATACACAATGGTATTTAAAAAACGGAGTTTTTGACCAGGAGCGGGTTTTTCGCGCGTGGATGAATAAACTTAACTCCGCTCTTGGTGTAGAATATGACGGTATAAGGGTGACTGGTGATACATTATGGCTTGAGAGAAAAAACTGGAAAGATTTTAGCCGGTACGAAAGAGAAGTTGAAGAAGTAATCGGCGGCTATAAAATGATAGCCATTTGTTCTTACCATCTTGATAGATGTAACGCGAGTGATGTGTTAAATATGATTAAACATCACCGGGCCGCTTTTATCAGGCGTGAAGGAAAATGGGAGATAGTTGAAAGCAGCCGGCATAAAAAAGTAGATAAGGCATTATGCGCCTCGGAACAGAAATTTAAAGATTTAGTTGAAACTACTACAGACTGGGTATGGGAGGTTGATAAGGATGGGGTATATACTTATGTCAGCCCTAAAGTTAAAGAATTATTAGGCTACGAGATTAGTGAAGTGCTGGGTAAAACTCCTTTTGATCTTATGCCCGCGGAAGAAGCGGAGAAAATAGGCAAGTTTTTTGAAGAAAAACTTATCAAGAAAGAACCATTCTATAGGCTGGAAAATATAAACCGCCGTAAAGACGGGCAGTTAGTTGTGTTAGAAACCAGCGGTATTCCTGTTTTTGACGAAAAAGGCCGGTTAAAAGGATACAGAGGCATAGACAGGGATATCGCCGGACGTAAGAAAGCGGAGGAAAGGGTTAGATTATTCTCTAACGCTGTTGCGGGGGCCATTGACGCGGAAGTTATAGCTGATAAGAGTGGCAATATTGTTTACGTAAACCAAGCCGCGGAAAAGTTATATGGATACGAAGAAGGAGAACTTATAGGAGAGTCCGTTAAAAATTTCCATCCGGATAGAAAAACGGCAGATGATATAATGGCGTTCCAGATAAAAACCGGCAGTTGGTGTGGTGAGACTTTACAAAAAAAGAAAGACGGGAAAACATTCTCAGCATTAGTATCGTTATCATCCGTTAAGAATAAAAAAGGAAATACAGAAGCACTATTGGGCGTTGTCAGGGATATTACTGAACGCAAGAATATGGAAGAAAAACTGCGCGTGTCCGAAATGAATCTTAAAAAACAAAACTTATCTTTAGAACAAAAAAAATTAGCCCTTTGAAGAAATGATAAAACATATTGAGCGGGCAAAGGATAAGATGAGGCTGGATATAACCGCTAATGTAAGTGAAATAATATCGCCTATTTTAGCAAGAATGAGAAAAAGGAAAACCCATGATAAATACATTGATTTACTTGAGGGTTACTTGAAAGAATTAACCTCTTCATTTGGATGCAAAATAACTCATAAAAGTAATAAATTAACGCCAAGAGAGATTGAGATTTGCAATATGCTAAGGGGAGGGCTTACAACTAAAGAGCTTTCCGGCCTGCTGAATATTTCTATCCAGACAGTTGAAAGGCACCGCAAAAGCATAAGGAAGAAATTAGGCATATCTCACAAGGCGGTAAATTTAACATCTCACCTTCAAAACTTATAATCTCTATCAGGATAAAATTCGCGTTTTAGCTGTTTCTGGCAGGTGTTTTTTCTACCCAATATCTTCCCAAAGAAGTCCGGTTGACCCTTTTGATTTCCATGGGGTACAATAATACTTTAAATTTAACTTGAGTTTGAGAATAGAAGTCCGACATCGGTTTTTTATTTTTCTGGCAGGATAAGAATTTAAAAGGAGACTATGCGGTGGAGATTTGTAAAGGTAATACCGTAGGCACAGTAGAAGCGGCGCAGAAAATCGGCATATCTTCCGAAAGATTGCGTTATTGGGAGAGACTGGGTATTGTGACGCCGGAACATATTCAGTGCGGTACAAGAAAGTTTCGAAGATATTCCCATGAAGATATCCACAGAGCGGTTTTAATAAAAACATTTGTGGATGTTAAAAGGTATACTCTGGAAGGGGCGATAAAAAAGTTAAAAGAAGATATTGGAGATTATTAAATGGAAGAAACAAAACTGGCCGGCGAATCAGCCGTGAAATCAGAATCAGTTCGTGAAGCCGCGGCGATAACACAGCTTGAGTGTAAATTAAAAGAAGCCAAAGACCGGCTCCAGGCAATTTTTGACGGTATAGGCGACGGGATTTCGGTGATTCATAAAAATTATCAGGTTTTAAGAGTTAACCAGGGAGTGTTAAAATTATTTAATAAACAGGAATTTTCTCATCTTTTAGGCAAAAAGTGTTTCGCGGAGTACTTTAAAAACGAAAGTATATGCGACAATTGTCCTGCTTTGCGGACATTTCAGGAAGGAATACCTTTTCATGTTACGAGGATTTTGTCCGATACCGATAAAAAGCGCTTGGTTCTGGATATTTCCACATTCCCTATCAAAAGCGATAATGGAGAAGTCATTCAGGTTATTGAATATATGAGGGATGTTACCAATACGGTTAAACTTGAAGACCAACTGCTTTATCAGGAACGGCTGGCGGGTATCGGAGAGATAGCCGCCGGCATTGCCCATGAGATAAGGAATCCTTTGGGAAACATTACCGCCTCAAGCCAATTCTGTTTAAGTAAATATAAACTTCATAAACTCGCCCAGAAACACCTTAAGGTTATTTTGCGCAACGCCGAATCCGCCAACAGAATTATTACCGACCTCCTTGAGTTCGCCAAGCCCAGAGAAATCATTTTTAAAATCAGCAGTGTTACTGAGCAGATTGAAAGCGCTTTGAATATGGTAAAAACAAGGTTTTCAAAACAAGGCGTGCGCCTTGCCAAGAGGTTTTCCCGCAGGCTTCCCAGGGTTCTCTTGGATGAAAAAAGAATAGAGGAGGCTTTTTTAAACCTTTTAATAAACAGCTTAGACGCTATGCCCGTAGGAGGAAAATTGTATATCGGCGCTTATCCTGATTTGAAAAATAACGAGATAGTGATAAATTTTTCCGATACCGGCTGCGGTATTCTGCCGGAAAATCTGAATAAAATATTGGGTCCTTTTTTTACTACCAAAAAAAGCGGGACCGGTTTGGGTTTAAGTTTAGTCGCCCAGATTATCAGCTATCATAAAGGTAAGATAGATATAAACAGCAAATACGGCAAGGGGACGGAAATAGCGGTTAGGATTCCCATTTCGAGAGAGAGAGAGAGGGAGAGAGAGAGAGAGAGTAGAGAAAAATCCTGGAGTTTGAAATGGCGCAAACAATCCTCATAGTGGAAGATAATAAAGATACGCGTTTTCTTCTTTCCAATATATTGGAAGCGGAAGGCTATGAGGTAACATCTGCCGCGGATGGAAAAAGCGCGCTCGCGGAGGCTAAGGATAATCTTCCTGATTTGGTTTTGCTGGATATCAACCTTCCTGAACTGAATGGAATGAAGATTTTGGATGAGATGAAAAAAATAGATAAAGACATACTTATTGTTATGCTTACCGCTTACGGCAATATTAAACAGGCGGTAAAAGCGATGAAACAGGGAGCGTTTCAATATATAACTAAGCCTTTTGATAATGAAG
>JBDRIY010000043.1:0-12176 GCA_043815445.1 Candidatus Omnitrophota bacterium | reverse complement strand
CACGGACCGCGGAATCAATTATATCGTCAAGCCGGGCATGAGCGCCTATCTCGTTAGCAACGGACTGAAAAAATTTTAAAGGGTCTTTTATTCTCCAGCGGGCAGTGGTATCTACCCAAATATAACGTTTATCTTTAGTAGGTATTTGATTAGAATCGCCGTCCCAAGCCAGTATTCGTTTTTCAAAATAATTAATCTTTTGAATAAAAGGAATCTTAAGGTGCAGGCCGGCCTTAATGATCGGGTTACCTATGGGCTCTCCAAACTGGGTAACTATAGCTTGAGTACCTTCTTTAACAATATAAATCGGAGAAGTTAAAGGATTAGCAATCAAAATAAGGGCAATAAAAAAGACTGCGATTGAAATAGTGCTTTTATTGTTCATTTTCCAACTTTAATAAAGGTAAAATATTGTTTTGCTTAGGGTCAATTATGTATTTTTTTCCGGCATTTTTTAAGACATCATTCATATAATCTAAGTATAACCGGCGCAGAGTTACATCTTTAGCTAGTATATATTCTTCTCTCAAAAGAAGAAATCTTTTAGCGTCACCTTCAGCCTTATTAACTTTTTCTAAAGAATAGCCTTCAGCTTCTTTTATTGTTTTTAAAGCTTCGCCTTTAGCCTGAGGAATTTTTTGGTTATAAACTTCCCAAGCCTGGTTAATCAACTTTTCTTTTTCCTGCTTTGCCTGGTTTACCTCATTAAAAGCCGACTTTACCGGGTCAGGAGGGTTAACATCTTGAAGCTTAACAGTTACAATTTGTATTCCTGTGTCATACTGATTAAGTATTTTTTGCAGTTTTTCCTGAATAATAGTATTAATTTCAATCCTTTTAGTGGTGAGAATTTCATTAAAAGTATAGTCGCCGACAATTTCACGCATTGTTGATTCTGAAATGTCTCTTAAAGTTTTACGTAGGTCTCTAATTTTAAATAAGGCGCTGAAAGGGTCGTTTATCCTAAACTGGACTATCCATTCTAAATCTAAAACGTTTAAGTCTCCGGTAAGCATTATGGATTCTTCATCGTAGGCTTTTTGGCTGTAGACTGTTTTTATACCCGCGGTTTGAGTCCTGAAACCAAATTCTTCTTTATAAACATACTCAACCTTAACCGGGCTAATTTTATCAATACCTAAAGGCAGTTTAAAATGCAAGCCGGGGTTAGTAATAGTAATAAATTTACCTAAACGCAAAACTACCCCTACTTCATTAGTTTGAATAGTATAAAATGAAGTTATTGCCATAAGGACAATAAGAACCGCGGCAAATATAATAGGTAAAGGGAAAGATTTAAACCGGGAGGAATTAAACTGCCTTTTTAAATTATTGAATACTTCATCAGGGCTTTTGCTTTCAAATTCCATATTTTAAGATAATAACACGCGCGCAACTTTTAGCAAGCGTTATTTTTTAAATTAAATATTTGAATCAACCGGCAAATTTACCGCCCATAGTATCTTTCTCAATAATTAGTTTTATGGCTAATGGGTAGAGTTTGTGTTCTAACTTATGGACTCTTTTTTCTAATTCTTT
Source organism: Candidatus Omnitrophota bacterium (assembly GCA_043815445.1). Taxonomy (GTDB): domain Bacteria; phylum Omnitrophota; class Gorgyraeia; order Duberdicusellales; family 4484-171; genus JBDRIY01. Next base: position 10,637 of record JBDRIY010000043.1, on the reverse strand, counting down.
TAAGGTTTCATTCTTCTTTATCTTAAGAGACTCCTGTAAAATTATAGGCCCATGGTCAATTTTTTCATCTACAAAGTGAACTGTCACTCCGGTTATTTTAGACCCATGTTTTAAGGCCCTTTCTATAGAGCGGACACCCTTAAAGGCCGGTAAAAGCGCGGGATGGATATTAATTATTTTGTTTTTAAAGATTTTTACGAAATAAGGCGAAATTATTCTCATATAACCGGCAAGAGTTACTAAATCAGTTTTTTCTTTCTTGAGAATTTTTACAATTTCTTTATCAAACTCTAACCGGGAGCTGAAATCTTTGGGGTTAATAAAAATATCTTTTAGGCCTAACTTTTTCGCGCGGATTCGGGCAAAGGCTTCTTTTTTGTCGGTAATTAATAATTTTATATCTGCCTTAAAGTACCCTTTTTTCGCGGCTTTGGCTAAAGCTTCAAGGTTTGTTCCGTTTCCTGAGGCTAATATGGCGATATTCATAATTAACTTCTAATTACTCTAATTAATCTAAAGGATAATAAATCCGAAGCACGAAATCCGAAATTCGAAACAAACGAAGAAAATGGATAAAATTCAAAATGTTAATAAATTAAGTTTTTTGTTTTGGATTTTTTTCATTTTGAATTTCGGATTTGTTTCGAATTTCGGATTTCGAATTTCAAATCTTTGGAATAGGTTAATTAGAAATTTTATATCTTATATTTTTCTTATGATTTTTAGTTTAAAGTCTTTACCTTTAAGCTTTAAGATTAATTTAACAATTAGATAATAAACGCAGACAACTAACAATGCAAGAACAAAGCTTAACAATTCCCCTTTATTTTGAAAAAGTATCAATCCTGCTATTAAAATAATACTGGGAAAGAAAAAAAGAATGAGGTTGGCTAAAATTCCCTTTTTTTCATCAATCTCTATCTCAACTTTATCGCCTTTTTTAAGAGAAAACCCCCAGTCATCGATAACCAGCTCTTCTTCTCCTCTACCACAAATATGCCCAAGCGAACAGCAAGAGCACATTTGTTTCTTGGTAAAACTAATTTTTACCTTATTGTCAAAAACATCAGATATTTCTACAATCTCTTTAAACATATTAGCGCATAGGGCATAGGGCATGGCGTAAATGTAAGAATCTCTATGCGCTATGCGCTATGCATTTTGTGGGACATTTAGCTTTGCCTTTCTCTAGAGATATGTTTGTTGCTTTAGAATAATCAACATAAGAAAGATTTTCTTTTATGTAATAAGGCGAGTTATCTACTCGGACACAAATACCGCAGCCAATACACCCTTTAGCACAGGCCTTTCGGACATCCAGGGCTTTTTCTTGATTGTTGCAAGCAACATAGCAAATATTAACATTTTCTTTTAAGGGGACAATTTCAAAGAGGTTTCGTGGGCAGTTTTTTAAACATATTCCGCATCCAATACATTTCTTAATATCAATATAAATTTTCTTATCTAAAAGGCTGATTGCGCCTACCGGGCAGGCAGAAATACAATCGCCAAAGCCAAGACAGCCCCAAATACAGTCAATAGCTCCTCCGGTAATATCAGCGGCTTTACAAGCGGCAGGGCCGTTATATATAGAAGATTGTTTTTTTTCCTGAGATGACGCGCCGCAGCGGCAAACCGCTTTTTTTACGTCTAAAGCCTCGCCTCCTTTTAAACCTAAAACGTTTTCGATTTTTTCAGTAAGCTCTACTCCTCCGGGAAGGCACCCGGAAAATAGCTTATTTTCTTTAACTACAGCAACCCCATAAGCTCGGCAGCCGCTAAAACCGCAGGCTCCGCAGTTTAAACCGGGAAGTATATTTAGGATTTCTTCTACCTTAGGATTTTCTTCAACCTTTAGCTTTTTACTAAGAAAAGATAAAAGTAGAGAAAAAGCCAATCCGGTCAAGCCTAATACTAATATAGCTGTTATCATAATATTAATTTCTTTCTTTAAGCATTGTTATACGTTATACGGTTGCGTAACTTGAAACGTTAAACGTCTTACGGTTGCGTTTGTGAATACGTTTAACGCTCAACGCTGCCCGTTTCCAGCTACGCAACCGTATAGCGTTTAACGTATTCCTTCAAGAGCTGATTAATCCTGAAAATCCCATAAATGTTAAGGCGAGCAATCCTGCCGTAATCAAAGTGATTGCCGCGCCTTCAAAAGGCTTTGGTATGTCCGCATAGTGTAATTCTTCACGGATTCCAGCCATTATTAAAAGCACTAAAGAAAATCCTAACCCGCCGGAAAAACCAAAAACTACTGTTTCTAAAAATTTATAATTCCGAGTTACCATAAAAAGAGCTACTCCCAAGATTGAACAGTTAGTAGTTATCAAGGGTAAGTATATTCCTAAGGATTGATAAAGTGCCGGCGAATACTTTCGCATAAACATTTCTACTATTTGAACCAAAGAAGCAATAACAAGTATAAAAACTACATACTCTAAGAAAATCAATTCAAATTTAACTAAAACAAAATGATAAATTAACCAGCTTATTGCCGACGCAAGGCTCATAACAAAAGTAACCGCCATGCCCATGCCTAAAGCCGACTCTATCTTGCCTGAAACCCCCAAAAAAGGGCATATGCCGAGAAAACAAGATAAGATTAGATTATTTATTAATAGTGTGGAAATAAAGATTAATAGTAAGTCTTTCATATTTAAATTCCCGGGTTACGTTGTACGGTTGCGTAGCTCGAAACGTTGAACGTCTTACGGTTGCGTTTGTTGATACGTTTCACGTTCAACGCTACCCGTTTCCAGCTACGCAACCCTTCAACGTATAACGATTATCAAAATAATTATTTACCCTCAACCTGATTCATCCCCGCCACCAGAAACCCCAGTACCAAAAATGCTCCTACCGGCAAAATCATCGCTATTAAAGGATTATAGCCAGCCGGCATTATTCTTAAGCCTAAAATAGTTCCCGCCCCAAAAAGCTCTCTTATTGATCCTAAGAGGAACAGCCCCCAGCAAAATCCTATCCCCATGCCTAAGGCATCACAGATTGAAGCTGACACACTATGTTTAGAGGCAAAAGCTTCACATCTGCCGAGAATAATACAGTTTACGATAATTAAAGGAATATATGGGCCCAAAGCTTTACTGATTGGAGGAAAGTAAGCTTTAAGAAATATATCTACAATTGTTACAAAAGCGGCAATAATCACGGTGTAAACAGCAATACGCACTTGGCTGGGAACAAGCTGTTTAATTGAAGATACAGCAATCGAGGAAAAGAAAAGTACAAAAACGACAGCAATACCCATAGCCAGGCTATTTAAAGCTGAAGTAGTAACCGCTAAAATCGGGCACATACCCAAAAGTTGGCGGAACACCGGATGTTCTTTCCATAAACCTTTTATTATTTCTTTCATCTTATAGACGCAGATTAATCAGCAGAAATTAATATTTTAAGTTTTTCTATTTTTTTATTCAAAATATTTACTACTGCCATAGAGGATACAGTTGCTCCGGTGATTGCTTGAATTTGATTGTTTTTTTCAGGCTCAGTTTTCAAACATTCCAAATTCTTGTCAATATTTAGGCCTTTAAACTGTTCTTTAAATTGTGATTCCTTAATTTTGGCGCCTAAACCCGGGGTTTCCACGGAATCAATTATTTCTATTCCTAATAGTTTTTTAAATTCGGGATTAGTCACGCTTAAGATTTGTATTTTTCCCTGATAGCCTTGGCCTTGAGCTAAAAAAGCATAACCTATACAAATATTACCATTGTTAAATAGTTTGTATACTGTATTATTTTCCAGAATAAGCTCCTCTATATCCTTAGCCTCAGGAGCAAGAGTAGTTATAGCGTCATTTATAGCTTTTTCCGCGTTAAAAGCGATTTTTTCTTTCGCGCTGCCGTAAACAAAGGCAAGCAAAAAAGCACAAATCACGCATACACTCGTCAATACACTTATTATTTTAAAAGATTCTTTCATTTAACCCTCGTATTAAAATTGAATAATTGTAGGGGCCGGCCTTGCGTCCGCCCGTTATTTAATAATTGATATTATTTTGATAATTATATCGGGCCGACGCAAGGCCGGCCCCTACGGTATTTATGATTCCATAGATATAATTTGACATTATCCTCCAAATCTCCTTGGTTTAACATACCTATTTATCAAAGGAGTTAAAGCATTCATAAAAAGAATTGAGTACATCATTCCTTCAGGTAAACCGCTAAAATATCTTATTATCATCATTAACAGCCCGCAGCCGGCTCCAAAAATATATCTTCCTTTTTTAGTTAAGGGAGTAGTTACCGGGTCGGTTACCATAAAAAATGTTCCCAACAGCAATCCTCCGCTAAATAAATGAAACCATATTTGTCCGTTTAAAGGGTTGATAATATTTAAGGTAAAAGTAATAATACTTACTGACAATAAAAGAGTTAAAGGCCCGCGCCAATCAGCGATTTTACGGATTAAAAGATAAACTCCTCCGATAATTAAACATATAGCTGAAGTCTCGCCTAAACTTCCTGAAACTTTCCCTAAAAATAAATCCAGAGTTGGGGTAATTATTTGGCTAAATTTTCTCAAGACTAAAGGTGTGGCGCAGGTTATAGCATCAGCTGAAAAAGGTTTGATAAAAGTAGTAAGCATTTTAGGATAAGCAGCCATAAGAAAAGCCCTGCCTATTAAGGCGGGATTAAAAATATTTGTGCCTAAGCCCCCAAAAAGATGCTTACCTACTAAAATAGCGAATACAGATCCTAAAACAGCAGCATACAATTTTGTTGAAGGCGGCAGGGTTAAGGCCAAAAGTAAACCGGTTAAAATAGCACTCCAGTCGCCTATGGCGGAAACTTTTTTTCGTATTTTTAAAACTACTATTTCAGTAATAAGGGCGCTGGCTGCACAGCTTAGTATAAGTAAGGCCGCTCTTTGGCCGAAAAAGTATAGAGAAGCTCCTATTGTAGGTAAAAGCGCTAATATCAACTTACGCATTATGTAGGGAGTATTTTTTTTTGAAATTAAATGAGGAGAACTACTTATTTTTAAATTCATAAGTTAAATTAAAAATTAAAATGTAAAATGCAAAATGACAAATCAAAATTCAAAAAAGAATCTTAAAATATTTAAGAGAAAAAATAATTTTACATTTTTATTTGTCATTTTGATATTTAATTTTACGTATCAATGACTATATTTCTTCCCTACTTTAATATAATGCACAATAGGGATTTTTGCCGGACAGCCGTAAGCGCAGCAGCCGCATTCAACACAGTCCTTTAAATTCAATTCGTTCAAATTATTATACTCTTCTTTTTTTACTTGCCGGACATATTCCAAAGGTAACAAGTTCATCGGGCAGGTATCAATACAGCGCCCGCATTTGATACAGGGGCTTTCTTCTATGTCAGCAAGATCGTTTTGCAAAAACAAAAATCCGCCGTTGCCTTTTAAAATAGGATAATCTAAATTATTTAAAGCTAAGCCCATCATCGGCCCGCCGCAAATAATTTTTTTTGGTGTAACTTTAAATTCAAGAATTTTTTCCTCAAAAAGCTCTTTTAAGGTTGTGCCTATTTTTAGCCAAATATTTTTAGGAGATACTAAAGCGTCTCCGCAAAAGCTGACTAGCCTTTCAATCAAAGGCTTATTGAAATAAACAGCTTCATATATTGAAAAACAAGTAGCAACATTATGAACTATACAACCAACATCAAGAGGAAGCTTTCCTCCGGGTACTTTTCTTTTAGTTATAGTATATATCAGCTGCTTTTCTCCTCCTTGAGGATAGGCGGGCTTAAGAGTGACGCATTTTATGTTAGGCAAAGCGTTTTCCACGCAACCAGCGTCATTACCATTTGTGTCTACTTGTGCCCGCGAAGGTATGAGGGCGCGAAAGCGGGATACACCCCCACTGTCATTCCCGCCCCTCGGGTTTACTCGGGATAAACTCAAGCGGGAATCCAGATAAGAATTAACTCTTTTTATAGCCTCAGGTTTATTTCCTTCAATAGCGAAAAACACCTGCTTAGGGTTAATTAAGCGGCAGATTATTTTTATTCCTTGAAATATTTCCTCAAGATTCTCCATCATTAAACGGTAATCAGCCGCTAAATAAGGCTCACATTCACAACCGTTTATTATCAAAGTATCAATTTTTTTAGGAGGGTTTAATTTTACCTGGGTGGGAAAGGCCGCTCCGCCTAAACCTACTACCCCCTTATCTTTAATAATTTCCAGCAAATCCTCTTTTTTTAAAAACTCTATATTTGGGCGAGGGTTATATTGGCGGCTGCTTGGCTCGCATTGTAAGATAATAGTTTGAGTTTTTTTTAAATTAGGATGCGGCCAATTATCAATATTTAAAACTTTTCCTTTAGCCGGAGCATGAAGCCGGCAGGAAATAAAGCCTGCTTCTTTAGCGATTAAATCCCCTTCCTCTACCATATCTCCTTTTTGCACACAGCTTAGAGAAGGTGCTCCAGTGTGTTGAGATAAAGGCAGATAAAGTTTCTTAGGGGTAAGATACTTTTCGCTTGCTAAATTATGCTGAGGTTGTTTGTGCTCTTCTATTTTTATCATCGCCAAATACAAATAATATTGAAACGAAAGCCCCAATTATACCAATTGCTGCTACAATTGTAAAGGGGCTGAATATATCCGCTAAAAAAGAAAATATAAACATTGAGATTAAAAATCCTAAATGAGAAATAAATTCTAAACCGCTGAATATTCTTCCTAAAAGATTCTGGTCACTTTCTTTATGAATTAGCGAGTTAACCCCTACAAACACCGGAGAAATAAGCAAACCTAAAATAAAAGCAAGAGAAATCGCGTATAATGCCTGAGGGTGAGCTTTTAAAAAAACCGCGAAAAATACAAGGTATATTGATGAAAGTAATACTGATAAATTCATAACCTTTTTTATAGAAAATTTATGAGCAATACGCCCGTAGATTAAAGAGCCTAAAAAAATGCTCGCGCCTATTGAAACCGTAATAAAACCTAAATCTTTAGTTATAGATGAAAGAACTTCCTGAATAAAACGGATAAAAACTACATATAACCCGCCGATGTAAGAAAAAAGAAAAAAGAATATTTTAAAGGCATATTTTGTTTCCTGAGAATTGAAAATATATTTAACTCCTTGCTTAAATTCCCAAATAAATGATTTTTGGACGTTATGAACAACATCTTGCCCTATATGGAGAATATCCTGGACAAGAAATTTTCCTTTTGTGCTGGCGGTAATGAAAAATATTGCTAAGGCTGAAATAAAAAAAGTGCAGGCATCCATAGTGAAAGCGGTTGTTACTCCGTATTTTTCAACTATAATTCCTCCAACTCCAAAGCCTATAGCCGCGGCTGCGGTAGCAGTTACAGAAATAAGAGAGTTTGCCAGAAAGATATTTTTTTTAGGGGAAATTTCCGGTATAAAAGCCATTTTTGCCGGTATAAAAAACCGGCCGGAGCTAAAAGATAAAAATATAAAAAGATAGATTGGAATAAAAGAGTTAAATCTGAGGAAAAAAAAGGGTATTAAAAGCATAAAGATTCCTCTTAAGAAGTCGCTAATATACATTGTTTTGCGTTTATTCCAGCGGTCAATATAAACTCCCGATATTGGTGAAATTATAAATACCGGAATTATAGTTAAGCTCATTACAAAAGCCAGCCGGGAAGAAGACAAAGAGGCACGAGAAACTAATCCAATCAAAGCAATCTGAGTAAGCCTATCGCCGAATTGGGAGATAATCTGGCCGAACCAGAGAAGAAAAAAATTTCTTTTAGATAAGATTTTAAGATATTTTAGAAGCATAGTTTTAATAAGGCCCTTCGGCTCGTTTCACTCGCTCAGGGTTAATTCTCCGCCTCAGGCGGATCATTAAAGCCGACAGAGGGAGTCGAACCCACGGCCTGCTCTTTACGAAAGAGCTGCTCTACCAACTGAGCTATGTCGGCATGAAAGAATAGTTATTTTTTTGCTCTACCCTGCCCCGATGTAATATCGGGGCAACTGAGCTACGTCGACAATGTGTTAAGATTTTAGCAGAAATAAAGTTTAATCTCAAGGGATATTAGCAAAGAAATTGGAAATTCTTAGATTTTTTATTATTGCTCTGCTCGCGGGCTGTGTCATAATACCTGCTTTGTCATTGCCCGGCTCGCAGACTGTGTCGTATTGTAGTTGCCTGATTTATCAGGCACGATATAGGCTGCCCAATAAATTGGGCAACTACAGTATATTATGTGTGTTTGCGCGGCATAAGCAATTATGACACAGTCTGTCGTTCAAGCAATCCAGAAGCATTGACTTTCTTCCTTAACATAGGCAACCTTCTTGAAAGCTAGTTAAACACCTATGCCTACGCCTAAACTTTGTTTGGTTTTATCAACAGCAAGGCGGGCAAGAATGATTACTGGTATTGGACGGCAGGCAAGGCCTTGAGCTGCGCGTTCCGGAGCCTCCTCTTTAACTACTACTCCAGGCGCTAAAGTATAATAACCAATAACTTTATTTTTTATGCTTGTAACATACGTCCGTGATGAGCGGTTTTGGTTGTTCACATAAGCAAATCTTATAAATAATGGTAAGCTCCGAATCTATTCCTTGCAATTCCTCAATCAAGTCTTTACTATTTGGCATATCGTCATAGATTACAACAAGGTCATGTTTTTTTTCGTTAAATTTAGCTAACCCTTCTTTTTTGGTTTTTGCCGCAAATACTGCATAACCCTTTTCTCGCAGATTTTTTTTAAGATCATTATCTGAAGAATACCGATCAAAAAAAAGCGCCCTCAAAGAGCTGCTGGAAGTTTTTCCATTCTGGACAAACTCAATGTCCGCCGCAACACTTAAACTATTAAAGAGGCTAACCTCTGAAAGATTGTAATGCATATGAGTCACCGGACTAGATATCATATTCAACCCCCCAGAAAAATACCTCCGTTTAATAGTTTTCCTGGTATCAGGGTTATATTCTTTCTTAATACAATCATATACTCCTTTTTTGAAAAGCTTGAACATATAAGCATCAAATATCAAGAATCGAGCATAGAGCATCAAGCATCAAGAATCTAGTATCGAGTATCGAGAAATAAAAAAAGCATTACTCTTCTTTTTCCAAGAATAATGCCTCCCCAGATTACTCTTTTGGCTATTAAATAGTGCCTATTTATTAAGCTTAAATTAGCATATTACAATGTGGATGTCAAGGGTGAAAAAAACCTTGCAATAATGGTTAAAAATTGTTAATATAGGCAACGTTATGAATTTGCTAACACCTTATTATTTAATTTATGAATCCAAGCTATTGAGGAATCTAAAAATAGTCAAATATGTTAGGGATTGCTCGGGAGCAAAACTTGTGTTGGCTTTAAAATGCTTTGCTGGCTGGTCTGTTTTTGGGCTGATGAAAAAATATATGGACGGGGTAACTTGCAGTTCTTTGTATGAGGCTCGGCTGGGACGGGAAAAGTTTGGCAAAGAAGTCCAGGCTTATAGCGCGGCTTTTTCTCACAATGAAATCCAAGAAGTTAAAAAATACGCCGATAAGATAATTTTTAACTCCCTGTCTCAGCTAAAAGCGTTTTATAAAGATGTTAGTAATTTAAGGATTGGGTTAAGAATAAATCCTCAACTTAGCTTTTCTCATTTTGATTTAGCTGATCCAGCCCGCAGATTTTCAAGGCTTGGAGTAACTACTAAGAAAGCTCTTGCTGAAGCACTGCCTTTAATTAGCGGGATTATGTTTCATTTTAACTGCGAAAATGATGATTTCCTTAATTTTTCTTCTAATTTAGATACTATCAGCCGAGTTTACGGCAGTTTATTAAAAAAAATAGCATGGGTTAGCTTAGGCGGCGGAATTTACTTTACTAAGAAAGGCTATCCTTTAGAAAAATTTTGTAAAAAGCTAAAGGATTTTAGCGATAAATTTAAAGTTCAGGTTTATTTAGAGCCGGGAGAAGCAGTTATTACTCAGTCAACTGAGCTGGTAACTAAGGTGTTAGATATTGTCCATAATGAGGTTGATATCGCTATAGTTGACTCCTCCATTGAAGCCCATATGTTAGATTTATTAGTCTATAGAACAAAGGCCAAAATAGAAAAATCCGGCCAAGGACAATTTAAATATATGATTGCCGGCCGGTCTTGTTTAGCCGGAGATGTATTAGGAACCTTTAAATTCAAATCTCGATTAAAAGTAGGAAATATTATTAAAATTACTGATGCCGGCGGTTACACAATGGTTAAAAAAAATTGGTTTAACGGTTTACAAATGCCTTCAATTGTTGTAAAAAGGCTTAGTAGAAAATTAGAGACAGTTCGTTGTTTTGGGTATGAGGATTTTATGAAGAGTTTATCGTAATGCAGTAGAAATAAATCCGAAATCCGAAACACGGAATTCGAAAAATGAATAAATCCGAATATCGAAATCCGAAATTCGAAACAAATCCGAATGACAAAAATTCAAATGACCGAAACAATATTTCCCGTTTTAAAAATTTGAGCATTCGAATTTCGAGTTTGTTTCGAATTTCGATATTCGGATTTCGAATTTAACAAAACAGGAATCGCAATACCCACCGTAACTCAGAAACAAAAGGGGGGGGTAGAAGAAAAAAAACGTATTAATTATCGGCGCCGGAGGGGTAGC